>NZ_JBTTDI010000050.1:0-1756 GCF_055796185.1 Bartonella sp. P12B
CAATTCTTTAGAGAGATTATCAGCATAGCGAGCACGGTAATTTTCTGAATGCAAGATTCCATAAACATAATAGAAGATATCCTCTTTGGTAATTTTCTCATTAGAATAAGCTGTTTTAAAATGTGCTAAACTCTCATCAGTAATGGCATTACAACGTTGTAAACCAATACTTTTGCTTTCTTCTGTAGAATTTGCAAATAAATGAGGCTGTTTTTTATTTTTGTTTTTTTTAACCGCAACATCTTCGTAAAGGTATAATGGAAAACATTGGCTAGCACCATCTATCATATTCAAATCAGGTAAATTTTTATTCATCAAAACAGAGAATCCACTTCGTGCTCCTATACCTGTAATTTGTATCACCATATTATTAGCTGCTTTTCCTATAGGGAATATACGCGGCATTTGATAAACCATTTCATTGAAAGCACGATTATAATAGAGCCACTGTCGTGTAAAAGGACGACATAGACTTTGAGTAAGGCACGTCTCTTCAAATTCAAAAACTTTTCCTTTTGCTAATTCTTGTTTAAGCGCACGGCTCCAACTAATTTTTTGTGCATCCGAATTGACAAAATTGTTCACAGCCTTTGCACGTGTTCTACGGTCAGTATGTGGATAGGTCTCGTTAAAACGTTCTACCTCACGATTATAGAAGGTAATCATATTCTTCATATTTTTTGCTAAAGCTTCACGACTTGAGTTGTATACCCAAGCATCACGGCTGGTTACTATACCACAAGAGAATGTTTCAAAAAGTTTTTTACCATGACCTTTCTTAACACCCATAGCTAGGAATGTTTCAAAATTATCATCACGTTGATTTATCCAGTCAGCATGCTTGTCTGGTGTAATCAGTTTCCATTTTTGTTTTTGTGCAAGACCACCAATGCTACCAAAGGACTTGAGTACGGACAGTTTCTTTTCTGTCGTAAGATTATTACCAATATCATGATAGTAAATTTTACACTCTCCAGAAACATTAGGGTTTTTGATAAACAGTGTCACCGCAATACCGGTCATACTACCATTACCAAAAATATTCTCTCCTTCTTGAGCTCTACCACCGCTTAACATATTCTTACGAAGATCACCCCGTAAATTAAGCACATAAATACTGGTAAATTCTTTGGCTAAAGATTTTCGCAAACCATCCATGGCTGGTTTTTCTATATAACCAGAACCAGAAACAAAACCGATAACCCCAGCATTCTCAATACGGTCACTAGCCCAGCGAATTGCGCGTATATAGCTATCATAAAGTGCTCGTATATTAGTTGCTTTTGACTGAGCAGCATAGGTTTCACGAATACGTTTATCAAAGAGTGGATAAGGAGTATTTTTTGCGTTGTCATTTTCGCTTTTTTGTCCAACCGAATAAGGAGGATTACCAAAAATCACTTCAATGTTGAGTTTTTTCTGAAGTTCTAAATATTCACTGTTTTCTTTAAACAATTCTTGTAGCAGATTTTTCTCTTCAAGCATCTGAAAGGTATCGGTCAAACCAATATGTTTGAAGGGAATATAATTTCCTTTCATAAGACTATGATAGGTTGCTTCAATATTAATAGCAGCAATATAATAAGCTAAGAGAACAATCTCATTGGCATGGATATCATGACGGAACTTATATTCCATATCCTCTGGTTTAATGAGATCAGATTGTAACAGCCTTGTGATAAAAGTTCCGGTACCAGTAAAGGGATCAAGTATAGAAACACCCCGTGATCCCAAGCTCTTGCCAAATTCCTTTTGC
>NZ_JBTTDI010000051.1:0-1621 GCF_055796185.1 Bartonella sp. P12B
GATCGATTTACCAAAAACGATTGCATTCCCATAGACATAACCAGCGATAATAGAGTTATTATAGACCCTAGCATTTTGAGAAACACGACCTGAGTTTAAAACCATAGCATTTCCATAAACCCAGCAATTGCCATCATGAGAGAGATTGCTTTCATTTTCGATAAAACCACCCAATTGACCAGTCTTGACATCAGAAAAGTCTCTTAAAGCTTTAATGCGATAAAGTATGTGATTACCAAAGAGACGCGTTTCATTTGTTAATTCATATTTTTTAGTTACAACTGTACTAATCATGAGAAACCCCAATCTAAATATCTACTAAATTTTGAATGAAAGAATTTGGAAAGCAGGCGCCCCCGCAACGCCGACGCCATTATTTATGCTGCTTTAAAAGCGATACATTACAAAGGAAATTTCTCCATAAGGAGAGAGACGCTCTGTATAAACATTCTCTCTTGTATTGCCATGGGCATTTTTAGTCACAACAGCCATGCCATAGGCACTTGCATTTTCATAAATATGAACATTACTGATAATTTTTGCATCATCGAAAACCCGCGCATTATCATACACATGGGCATTGGCAAAAATCTTTGCAAAGTCATAAACATAGGCATTGCCATAAACAAAACCACCAACCGCCGCATTGCCATAAACCCTAGCGTTTTCATAAACACGACCGGGTTTTAAAACATAGGCATTATCAGAAACCCAGCAATTGCCATCATGTGATAAGTTACTCTCATCTTCAATAAAGCCCCCCAATTGACCAGCTTTAATATCATTAAAATCTCTTAATGCTTTAATGCGATAAAGGGTATGGTTATCAAAAACACGCGTTTCATTAGTAAGTTCATATTTTTTAGAGACAATTTTAGATACAGTTGTAGTAGACATAGGTAAGCTCCTATCTAATAATCGATAAAATTTTAATGAAATGTTCTTTAAAGAGGGGCGCCCCCGCCGCGCCCGCGGTGTTATTTACGCAGCGTCTTTAATAGACTGATCATTATCGCAAATATCACGACGAATTTTTTCACGGCTATTAACCACGGCATTGCCATAAATTTTTATGTGATGATCAATATTTGATTTTCCATAAACTTTAGCATTATCATAAATTTTTGCTAAGCAACCAACGCGCGCCGAGCCAGAAACCTTTGCATTGCCATAGACACTAGCATGATCCTTAATCCACGCATTGCAAAAGACATGGGCATTATCATAAACAGAAACCCAGACATGAATGCGTGATTTACCATAGACCTGAGCATTACCAAAGACATAGCCACACACATGGGCATGATCATAAACCCTAGCATTGTCATAAATTTTAGCATCATCAGTAATAATAGCTTTATTACAAACCACGGCATTTCCATAAACTTGACCAGCGATTTTGGTATCATCATAAATTTTAGCATTGTCATAAATGCAAGCCTTATTACCAAAAACCCATGCCTTGCCATTTACGGTAGCATTTCCATAAACTTTAGCATTTCTAAAGACTTTAGTTTGTCCATAAATTTTAGCATTCTCATAAAGCTTGGCATTCAAAAAAACGGCGGCATCATCATAAACCCAGCAATTGCCATCATGAGAGAGGTTATCTTTATTTTCG
>NZ_JBTTDI010000052.1:0-1509 GCF_055796185.1 Bartonella sp. P12B
GCGTTGACTGGGTTGCTCCAAAAGGCTCGCCCATTATTGCGATAGGAGATGGTGTTGTCATAAAAATTGGCGTAACCGGTGGGTATGGCAATCATACAGAAATTCAACACAGCAATGGATATGTCAGCAGTTATTCGCACCAAAGTCGTTATGCACCAGACATCAAACTGGGCACAAAAGTACGACAAGGACAAGTCATTGGCTATGTCGGAGCAACTGGGATGGCAACTGGTCCCCATTGCCATTTTGAAATCATTGTCAATGGTGTAAAAGTGGATCCCATGCGCATCCGCATTCCTGACAGTAAAGCTTTAAAAACGCAAGATCTAGAAGCATTCCTGCACGAAAAAAACAATATTGATTCTTTGTTAAAAAGCCCAATAAAATCATCAAACGACACGTCTTAAATCATACAGAACACTCCCTTCAGTGATGGCTAAAATTCTTTCTCTTGAAGGTTTTTGTCAAAAATCATTCCGTTGAGAAGGCTTAACGAAAACGGCGATAAGGCGATAAGGCGGGCTTATCCTTTCTACCGTTCTCTTAAAGGCTTTCACAAACTGCATTATGAATTGGGCGTTTGTTACCCAATGCTTTTAGATGTATCATTTTGTTTCAAGAAACAGTCACAAAAAAGGCAATTTTATCATAAAAAAGCAACTTTAACACCCTTACAAAGTAACGGCTGTTAAATATTTGGTAAAGTCAATAATTTTAATTTATAAGAGTAATTTTATGAAATACAAATATAGAACAATCATTGGGATTTTTCTTACCATCTGTTCGTGTGTAAAACCTTCTTTTTCTCATACGCAAACTCTTTCTGTGACACACGAAACAAGACAAAGCTTTATTGAAAAATTACCAAAACCAAAACAAAGTGCCTTTGATGATCGTTCAACAGATGTTTACATCGTCAATGAACTTAATCCACCTACTTCTATGGTGTTAACTGCTAGAAGTATTAAGCGTGGACAGTGGAAAACAGGTGAATATTGGGATAAGACAAGGGTTGGGAGTATCATTACACCTGGTTCGGTAGGAAAAGCAGCAACAACATCGAATGCTTGGCTTTTTGGAGCCGGTGGTCGGATGCAATATAGAATACAAGATGATGGAACGCTTTTAACATTCGGCTGGTATAACCCCTATATAGGAAGCCCTGAATATTCTGCTACCTCGAGCAACAAAGGGTATTATTTTGAACGAAGAGAGGAAGGGGGGAAAAACGCTCGAGTCATTTGGTACGTAAAAAGAAAAGAGCCGGTAAAAGATTATTCTGTCGTCATAGCAGCCGATCCGCAGCCATGGCGCTTGACTTCAGGCGATCCTAACGCAAAGAGCAACAGAGGTCCTTGGTTAGAAACAAATAAGAAAGTAGCAAAGGCCATAGAATCACATACAGCAGCATTTTCTATCATCAATGGCGACTTAACGGAATTTGGTCGACCACAAACCTATCAAGACTATGTATATGTGTATAAAAGCCGTGCTTATCCTGTCTATGAG
>NZ_JBTTDI010000053.1:0-1472 GCF_055796185.1 Bartonella sp. P12B
ACCAATGTAGGAGCAACCCATGTTCACGGCGGTGTCGTTCCTGGTGGCTCCATGACAGGAGGTCCCAATTGACCATCGGAATGAACCGCACAACAGGAAAGCCCTTGACCGGCATTGAACATTTGCGCCAATCAATCCTTGATATTTTGTCAACGCGCATTGGCACGCGTGTGATGCGTCGTGATTATGGTTCACGCATTGCGGATATTCTTGATGCACCGGTGAATGACGCCTTTACTGTTAGTCTTTATGCCGCTATTGCCGAGGCTTTAGACAAGTGGGAACCACGGTTTAAACTGAACAAGATTGATTTTAAATGGAATGAAAATGGGCAAGTTTCCTTGTCCTTTGAAGGACTTTATTTGCCCTCAGGAAAGCCCATCACCATGGAAGGATTGCTGATAAAATGAATGGAGTGCTTGCAAAACCAGAAATCATTACAGAAATTTCCTTTGAAGAAATACGAGCAGCAGCTCTTGACCATTTAAAACAACTGTTGCCCGGATACATTGTTCTTGAAAGTGATCCAGCCGTAAAAGTCATTGAAGCTTTTAGCTATCGAGAACTGCTTTTAAGACAGCGGATTAATGAAGCAGCACGCAACAATATTCTTGATTTTGCAATTGGTGAATCTCTTGATGCTTTGGGAAACTGGCACGGAATTGCCCGCATGGAGGGTGAAAGTGACGAGAGATATCGCGAACGCATAAAACTTCATGCCCGTGGTGGCAAGGGAAGCGGAACAGAACCCTATTACAAACTGATAGCCATGTCCGCAGATAGCCGTGTTAAGGATGCCATTATTTATCGCAAAGGCAAAGATCCAACCATCTATGTTGCTCTTTTTGGCAATAATGAAGAAGGAACAGCTTCTGAAGATCTCATACAAACAGTCTCACAAGCCCTTCACAGAAAAAATATCATCATGACCAATGATACAATCATTGTGCACGCTGCTGTTAAAAAAGTGGTGGATTTGCAAGCTGATGTTTGGCTGTTACCGGAAACATCGTTGAAAATTCTCATGACAATGGAAACCAACTTAAGAGCGGCATGGCGAAAAGAACAAGCCATTGGTCGTGAATTAAGCCTTTCATGGTGGGTTTCAAAACTGATGATTGCTGGTGTCCAGAAAGTCATTGCCATTGCCCCAACACAAGACAGTGCCGTTTGTGATGAAGAAGTTTTAGCAATTGGTAAAATTACCTTAAACTTCAAAGGACGTGCACGCTAATGGTTGGCGCCCTCCTCCCAACCAATGCAACAGAATTTGAAAAGCGCCTTGCCGATGCTTGCGACTTTCATCAAGATGTTGATGGCTCTGTTTTGGGAATTTCACGTTCTAAGCTTATCACCCGCCCTCCCCGCTTCTTGCCATGGTTGATTGAAGAATACGGACTTGGTGAACTTACGCCTTATGTTCCAAACCTCTATGATTTAATTGACAAAGGGCTTGAATGGCAGCGTTTGCG
>NZ_JBTTDI010000054.1:0-1457 GCF_055796185.1 Bartonella sp. P12B
TGAAAATGAAGATAACCTCTCTCATGATGGTAATTGTTGGATTTATGATAATGCCGCCGTTTTTTTGAATGCCAAGCTTTATGAGAATGCTAAAATTTATCAAGAAGCTAAAGTTTTTAGACAAGCAAAGGTTTATGGAAATGCTACTGTAAATGGCAAGGCATGGGTGTTTGATTATAAAGCTCATGTTTATGAAAATGCAAAAATTAACGATAACGCTAGGGTCTGTGGGCATGTCTATGGCAATGCCGTTGTAAGTAATAACGCTACTATTGCTGATGGTGCCAAGGTTTATGATAACGCACGGGTTTATGAGTCAGCACATATTTGTGGCTATGTTTTTGGGAATGCCCATGTTTATGGTAAATCACGCATTTATGTCTGGGCGCATATTTATGATAATGCGCATGTTTTTTGCAATGCTTGGATTAAGGATTATGCAAGTGTCTATGGCAATGCAAAGGTCTCTGGCTCGGCGCGCGTTGGTTGCTTGGCAAGGATTTATGATAATGCCAAGGTTTATGGGAAATCAAATATCGATCATCATGTAAAAATTTATGGCAATGCTGTGGTTAATAGCCATATAAAAATTCGTGATGATATTTGTACTAACGATCAGTCTATCAAAGATGCTGCGTAAATAAACGCGCGGGCGCGGCGGGGGCGCCCCTCTTTAAAGAACATTTCACTCAAAATTTTATCGATTATTAGATAGGAGCTTCCCTATGTCTACTACAACTGTATCTAAAATTGTCTCTAAAAAATATGAACTTACTAATGAAACGCGTGTTTTTGATAATCATACCCTTTATCGCATTCGTGCATTAAGAGATTTTGATGATGTCAAGGCTGGTCAACTAGGTGGTTTTATTGAAACTGAAGATAATCTCTCTCATGATGGCAATTGCTGGGTTGCTGATGATGCCTATGTTTTAAAACCTGGTCGTGTTTATGAAAACGCTAGGGTTTATGGAAATGCGGCGGTGGGTGGTTTTGTTTATGGCAATGCCCATGTTTATGACTTTGCAAAGATTTTTGCCAATGCCCATGTGTATGATAATGCGCGGGTTTTTGATAGTGCAAAAATTATCAGTAATGTTCATATTTATGAAAATGCAAGTGCCTATGGCATGGCTGTTGTGACTAAAAATGCCCATGGCAATACAAGAGAGAATGTTTATACAGAGCGGCTCTCTCCCTATGGAGAAATTTCCTTTGTAATGTGTCGCTTTTAAAGCAGCATAAATAACACCGCGGGCGCGGCGGGGGCGTCCATCTTTAAAGAACATTTCACTCAAAATTTTATCCATTATTTAGATAGGAGCTTCCCTATGTCTACTATAACTGTATCTAAAAAATATGAACTTACTAATGAAACGCGTGTCTTTGGTAATCGTACTGTTTATCGCATTAAAGCTTTAAGAGACTTTTCTGATGTCAAGGCTGGTCAATTGGGT
>NZ_JBTTDI010000055.1:0-1427 GCF_055796185.1 Bartonella sp. P12B
ATTAAAACCTTTACCGATGAAACCAATGCACGTGCAAAAAGAATGATGGAGACAGCGGTTGTACCCAAAAGCCCATCTGAAAAACGCAACAGTGGTTTTAATACAGGGACACTTGAGACAAGGCATATGGAAGCTCCAAATGCAAAAGTGAGTACCTTCAAAGCTCCTAAGCCAATTGTACTTCATAAACCTGTTGAAGTAGACGCCCGCGTCACCATTACAAATCTAAATATTTCAGTGCCAAATGGTCTCAAAGAGGAAATCAGAGACGCGGTCAATCAAGCCCTTGAACGCTATGCCAAACAGCAACGTTTAGCGATAGCCTCTAGCCTTTCGGATTAAAGACCATGATGCTCGCTTTGGGTGGTTTTATTTTTTCGATTGAAACAGCAGCCTATCAAACTCTTGACCTGTCTTATGGCGTGCCATGGGTGGAGCAAGGACGATTAGGACGAAAAGCGGCTCTTCAATTGCCTGCTGTTGCAAATGCAGAGTTCTCTTTAACGGGTGTGATCTATCCAGACTTCAAAGGTGGGCATGGACAGCTCGAATATTTGCGGCAAATCGCCCATCAGGGACCTCACATTCTTGTAACAGGACAAGGCAAAATTTTAGGCAAATTTGTCATCCTTTCTGTAGAAGAAAAGCAAAGCGTTTTTCATTATAACGGCACCCCCAAAAAACAAGAATTTACAATAAAATTGAGAGAGTATGGTGAAGATCTATGAGTGACCTTTATATAACAAAAGAAGGCGATATGGTTGATGCCATTTGCTGGAAATATTATGCCAAAGGTCAACAAGCCCTTGCTGTCGAACGTGTCTATGCAGCAAATTTTGGGCTTGCAGACCATGGTCCCATCTTGACAGCAGGCATCACAATCATTTTACCATCCCTGCCCTATCCCAAAGCCACACCCGTGATTAGAATTTGGGGAAGCAAATCATGAAACCTTTGTGCACGGTTATGGCAAATGGAGAAGATATCACCAAAACTCTCATGGATTATGTTTTATCAATTGAAATAACCGATGAAGCAGAAGACAAAAGCGACCGTATCACCATAGAGCTTGATGACCGTGCACGCAACAGTGATAATGGCTTTCTTGATATACCCCTCATTGGAACAGTTCTTTCCATAACACTTGGCTATGAGGGCGGCAAAATACGCGATATGGGGGCATATCTGATAGATGAGATCTCCGTGAGTAGTCCACCACAAAGCTTAACTGTTACAGGACGCGCCGCGGCGATGAACACGTCTTATAGAACACCAAAAAGCCAATCTTATCACCAGAAAACACTTGGCCATATTGTTCAAGAGATCGCACAGCGTAATGGTTATACCGCAAAGGTTGACCCTTCTCTTGCGAAAATTGTTGTGCGTCATATTGATCAAACTGCTGAAAGCGATATGGCTTTTGCCGC
>NZ_JBTTDI010000056.1:0-1192 GCF_055796185.1 Bartonella sp. P12B
TATAAAATTAATAGCTATAAAAGCCTTGATAGCATATCTCATAATCACAAGCTGTCTTTTGAAAGGCTTTAAAGGATCATATGCTCTCTTATAAAACATGATTTAAACACGCACTAAAATCATAAATGCTGTCAGTTCAATTTTTAGACAGATACTGACAGGTTTTGTTCAATTGATATCATTAATTATCTATATAAATCATCTTATTAGCATTGATTATTTCTCAAAACATACTAACATATTGAAAAATAATGTTTTTATTTTTATCTAAAAGATGTTTTTTAAAATGAGGGGGGTAAATCAACGATAATTACTGACAAGAGACAAAAGAGCATTAAAAGGTATTTTGATAAGGATGTAAAAATTCAAAATGTTTTCATAACAAATCAAAACCGCATGATCATATTATCCTTTTATGAGAATGATGCGGTAGCTATAGAGAATGAATCAAAACAATAGATTTGAATCAAAAGCATTGGTTATAAGAACGCGGTCTCTATAAAGCTGTTTAAATTACCAACCTCTTAATAAAAAATTCACAAAAATATTCACAAGTTATCTTATAAAAATAACCATGCGTTATAAAGTTAAAAATAAGCATCATAAGAGCGTTTTTATTTATTATGACATTTAAAAAAGAAAAATAACGCAATTGCGTAATATAGAGTCGAATAGAGTCAATAAAACAGAAACTATTTATAAGAATATGATGCATATTTATACACAATGGTGTAAAAAATAATTATAAAAAAACACAAAAAAGAATAAAATATAGTTGACAACAAATACGTATTTTGTTATATAAATACTCAAGTGCTAGAAACACTTTTGATAAGCGGATAGGTTACGATACAGCCTTTCCATTTATAAAAAAACTGACTGTCTTTTATGCGTTGATTAGCATATAATGATTTTGTCGGGTGTGGTTATGTCATATAATACTCCTTTTATGGAGGAAAACATAACGACGGACTTATCACCGTGTTTCTACCGCCCGGCGCCCGTATGGGGGTCAATAGAAACTTTATGATAAGGAGACACTAGCTATGAATGCTACTGTTAATAAGCAAACATTATCCAAAAAATATGAATTAACGACTGAAAACTTCACTTTTGATGGGATCACTTTACATCGCATTCGCGCATTAAGAGATTTTGTTGATGTAAAGGCTGGTCAATTGGGTGGTTTTAT
>NZ_JBTTDI010000057.1:0-1190 GCF_055796185.1 Bartonella sp. P12B
CCAACAACCATTCTTTATTCAATGATCTTAGAAACGATACCGGCACCAACAGTACGACCACCTTCACGAATAGCAAAGCGAAGCTTCTCTTCCATAGCAATTGGAACAATCAAAGAAACATCCATCGCAACATTATCACCAGGCATTACCATTTCAGTACCTTCCGGAAGCGTTACTATCCCTGTCACATCCGTCGTACGGAAATAAAATTGTGGACGATAATTCGTGAAAAACGGAGTATGACGACCACCCTCATCTTTCGTTAAAATATAAGCCTCCGCTTTAAAACGCGTATGAGGCGTAACTGAACCAGGTTTTGCCAAAACCTGACCACGTTCAATTCCTTCACGATCAACACCACGAAGCAACGCACCAATATTATCACCCGCCTGCCCTTGATCCAAAAGCTTGCGGAACATTTCAACACCCGTAACCGTCGTCTTAGACGTCGGGCGAATCCCTATTATTTCAATTTCCTCGCCAACCTTAATAACACCACGCTCAACACGACCAGTGACAACCGTACCACGCCCAGAAATCGAGAAAACATCTTCAATCGGCATCAAAAACGGCTGATCAACCGGACGCTCTGGCGTAGGAATATAATTATCAACTTCACTCATCAAAAGACGAACAGCATCTTCACCAATGCTCTTATCTTTATCTTCAAGGGCTGCTAAGGCTGAACCTTTTACGATTGGTATATCATCTCCTGGGAAATCATATTTTGACAACAACTCTCGTACTTCAAGCTCAACAAGCTCCAAAAGCTCAGCGTCATCAACTTGATCAACCTTATTCAGAAAAACAACAATCGCTGGAACACCAACCTGACGCGCTAGAAGAATATGTTCACGTGTCTGAGGCATTGGACCATCAGCAGCTGAAACAACCAAAATCGCGCCATCCATCTGCGCGGCTCCCGTAATCATGTTTTTCACATAATCCGCGTGACCAGGACAATCAACGTGCGCATAGTGCCTTTTCTCTGTTTCATACTCAACATGCGCTGTAGAAATGGTAATCCCACGAGCACGTTCCTCTGGTGCCGCATCAATTTGGTCATAGGCTTTAAATTCACCAAAATATTTCGTAATCGCTGCTGTCAACGAAGTCTTCCCATGGTCAACGTGACCAATCGTACCAATATTAACATGCGGCTTCGTACGTTCAAATTTGCTCTTTGCCAT
>NZ_JBTTDI010000058.1:0-1162 GCF_055796185.1 Bartonella sp. P12B
CCATCTTTAACTTCACAACCCGCTTCATACTCCAAACAAGATCACCGGCATGAGCTGGCCTACCATCGCTAAACTTCAAATTATCACGCAAATGAAAAGTAATCACCGTTCTCTGATCATCACTTGAAACATCCCAACTCTTCGCCAAAGAGGGAACAAGTTTAGCGGCATCATCTTTAGCAGAAACAACTAAATTATCGCAAACATTGACAAGAACTTCATTACCATAACGGTCATTGATTTGCGCAGGATCAAAGTTACTTATTGGATCAAGATTCCAACCCATCACAAGTGTATCAGCAGGGGTTTTCGCTGCAACATGGTGCACAAACATCCCAAATGCAATAATAGAAGCAACAAAAGAACTGCTCCCCCTCAATATTTTTCCTTTCAAGTTCATAGACTTTTCCTTTTTTATTTATTGTATAAATTCCTTATGCAGCAATAACGTGCAAAAATAATATAACCATGCTTAGAAAACGCACCTCCTAGAGACAAAATAACAAAATCCTCAATATCAGCAACCACTTACCAATCATTTCCCCCTTTGAAAAGAGATGGAGGTTAAACAAAAGACGCAACGGAAACAATCTGATTAAAAGAGAGGGATCATGCAAACAGCACCCATTAGTGACAGCACGAAACTTACAATTCAGAGCATATTAGGAAAAAGTTCCTCTTTACTTCATCAAATAGATTTTTTCTTCAAATTTCTTTTTGCAATTTCCTAAAAAGTGCCTTCAAAGCACCACTCAAATTGCTTCAAAAGCCTCATAAAATTTGATATTTTGATGATCCTAGAGAAATTGTAAGCGCCTATCACAACCCTTTTCACCCCTTCTTCAGGAAAAAATTTAAGTATTTTATAACTCTATATCAAATAACAATTCAAAATCTGCACCTTATCATCATCATTTTTTAAGGCAACAATGGCAAATCTGAAGGATGAAAAACTTGTCACTTTCACCATCGATCCGAACAGAACAATTTTTTATCAAAACATTTTATAATCCCCCCACTTCTTCAGAGATATGAAATTTCACTCCATTTGTTACCTTTGTCTTTTGCAGCAAAAAATTAATTACTTCTCTATGCAGATTGAAATACCCAATCCTAAAATCTCTATAAACATATTTTCATTAAGATAAGTAATCTCCTTAAA
>NZ_JBTTDI010000059.1:0-1038 GCF_055796185.1 Bartonella sp. P12B
ATCTTTATAGGCGTTTAAACGCAAGCCTTCCCATTGTTTAATAAGTGCTAGTCCCTCTGATGATATTTTTCTCATAGGTTTCTCCATAAAAAAGCTCCACACAAGGCAGAGCTGGATTAAAAAATAGACATTTTCCTCATTCTAAAGGATGAGATTTTACGATGTAACGGGGTCATTTCCGCGAAGATTATTAAATTTTTGTTTCATGTAACTTTTTTCCGTGTTATACGTTACATGAAACATAGTGGAGGTTTTCTTATGGCTACAATGCACGTCAATGAACGCGTTCAAAAACATCGTAACGCACAAAGGAAAGCAGGATTGCGCTTGATGCAAATTTGGGTACCAGATACACGCCAACCAAACTTTGCAGAAGAGTGCCGCCGTCAGTGTCGCTTGGTAGCAAAAATGGATAAAACAGATACATCTATGCAATTATTTATGGATCAATCTTTAGTAGATGTTGATGGCTGGACAGAATGAAGCGTGGATCTCTCGTAACAATAGCTATGCAGGGTGACTTTGGTAAACCAAGACCTGCATTAATAATTCAAGCCAATCAATTCAGTGAACATACAAGCGTAACAGTTTTGCCAATTACAAGTACACTTATTGCGGCGCCATTACTTCGCGTTATTATTCAACCAGATGCCAAAAACGGTTTACAAAAGCTTTCACAAGTGATGATTGATAAGATCATGACGGTAAGATGCGAAAAGGCTAGCCCAACTTTCGGTTCTATTCATGCAGATAAAATGGTAGAAATTGAACGCTGTTTGGCTGTATTTTTGGGAATAGTAAAATGAAAATAGTGAAGACATTTTTGTCTTAAGTAACCTCTCATGTATCTCCCTCATCCATATGAATGACGCCTTCGCCTTCATCATATGCATTTTGTGGAGCGTTTGGATCAAGAGTATCATCCTTGTCTGGTGGTGTGTTTGCAACATTTCCAGCTGCATCTTCTTGTGTTTCATCAAAAAGTTCGCATTCTATTTTTGTGGTGTAACCACCCGTTTTATCAAGCTTGTGCTTGAC
>NZ_JBTTDI010000006.1:0-119324 GCF_055796185.1 Bartonella sp. P12B
GTTAGAGAAAAATCCTATGCTCATTAAGGATGTTTTGGTGTGGGTATTAAGATTGAATATTTTAACTGTTGTTGATACAATTTTATAGGATGGAGTAACGGTCCTATGAATTTTCATACAATGGATCCTCGTTTTATTTACATCTCTGATAATTGGTTTTAGGCTAAAATCCAAATATCCTAGTTGGAGCTATGGGTTTTGAGTAAAGATATAAAATAAAATTAAGTATGCTGTGTTTCAAAAAGATTCACAGAAAATGGCGTAAAGAATTGAAAAATGGTAAGTTTGTTTGGTGAAAAAACAGGTACAACAAATGTAGCAGAATTTACTGTTTCAGAAATAGCAGGGGCTTTAAAGCGTGTTGTTGAAGAGAAATTTGGTTATGTGCGGGTGCGTGGGGAGATATCAGGTTATCGCGGTCCTCACGCTTCGGGTCATGCTTACTTTGCCTTAAAAGATGATAAGGCACGGTTGGAGGCTGTTATTTGGCGTGGATTTATGGAAATCCTCAAATTTCCTCCTGAAGAAGGGATGGAAGTCATTGCGGTTGGAAAACTGACAACTTATACAGGATCATCGAAATATCAAATTGTCATTGAAGCACTTGAACCAACGGGGGTTGGCGCTTTGATGACGCTTCTAGAAAATCGCAAGAAAAAGCTTGCGGATGAAGGTTTGTTTGACGAAGCTAAAAAGAAACCTTTGCCTTACATGCCGAACATTATAGGGGTTGTAACATCGCCAACAGGGGCTGTTATTCGCGATATTATTCATCGTATATCAGATCGTTTCCCGTTGCATATTGTGGTTTGGCCTGTCCGGGTTCAGGGAGAGACAAGTGGGCGTGAAGTGGCTGCTGCTATTGAAGGTTTTAATGCACTTCCTTTAGGAGGATTTGTTCCAAAACCTGATCTTATTATTGTTGCACGAGGAGGAGGAAGTTTAGAAGATTTATGGGGGTTTAATGATGAAGCTGTCGTTCGTGCTGTCTATGCATCTACTCTTCCAGTTATCTCTGCTGTTGGGCATGAAACAGATTGGACTTTGATTGATTATGTCGCTGATTGGCGTGCTCCAACCCCTACAGCAGCAGCAGAAAAGGCTGTACCCGTCAAGCTTGATCTCGAGATATATGTGGCGTCTTTTGGTGCGCGTTTGCACAAGGGAATTGCGCGTTATTTTGATTTTCATCAACAAAAATTGCGTGCTATTATACGGGCTCTTCCAACGGCTGACCAACTCTTTGCTTTGCCGCGGCGTGGTTTTGATGAAGTCTCAGGTCGATTACAGCGTGCTCTTTGTGTAAGTTATGATAAAAAACGTTTTTATTTTCACGCACTTGCTATCCGTTTTGCACCACGTTTGCTGAATACTGAAAAAGCACAACGCAATACAAAGGAATACACCGTACGCTTTTATCATGCTTTTATGCGCAATATGGAAAAAAAACGCGCTGAACTAGAGGTGGCGTTTAGACTTTTAAAAAGCACTTCGTATCAGAATATTTTAGAGCGTGGCTTTGTTTTGGCTTTGGGGAAAGAGAATAAGCCCATTAAACGGTTGGTACAGTTTCCTGAAACAGGGCAAATCAAATTACGTTTTTTTGATGGTGAAATTAGTGTTTCAACGCATGATCATGCTCTCAACAGATCTTTAAAATCCAAACGGTTAAAGTCGAAGAAAGATGAGCAAGGAACACTCTTTTAATCTGTTAAACGTTAGGCTCGATGAAGGGCTTCTCATGGGAGCGGATGGAAAAGTTCGTTGTTCATGGGCAGGGACTGACCCGCTTTATTGTGCTTATCACGATAATGAATGGGGAAAACCTGTTTTTGAAGATCGCCGTTTATTTGAAAAAATTTGTCTTGAAGGTTTTCAGGCAGGGCTCTCTTGGCTGACAATTTTAAAAAAAATCTCTTCTTTTAGAGATGCATTTGATGACTTTGATTTTGAAAAAATTACTCATTATGATGAAGTAAAAGTGCAAATGTTGATGCAAAATAAAGGTATTGTTCGCCATCAAGGAAAAATTCAATCAGTGCTTAATAATGCATTGAGAGCACAGGAAATTATAACAGAGTGGGGGAGTTTGTTCCACTATTTTTGGTCTTTTCAACCACCACAATCGGAACGTTATGAAAAGGTAGATTTTCAAACACTTTTGGCTAATCCCATAACACCTTCTTCTCTTCGACTTTCTAAAGATTTGAAGGGGCGTGGTTGGACATTTGTTGGTCCCACAATTTGTTATGCTTTTATGCAATCGGTAGGGATTGTTAATGATCATCTTGAAGGGTGTTTTTGTCGATGAATCTACAAAGCAGTTATAAGCGATATTGTTTGTTAGAGTAATAAAAGAATAGAGAACAGTCTTTTCTTGTTGTTATAGGATCATTGTTTCTGAGCAGGATAGTATAAAAGGTATTTTAACCGATACAGTGGTTTCAGAAATGTGAAAAAAAATTAGCGAGTAATTTTTCAAGAATTCTACAATTTTTTTTCTGAAACCATTGTTGATACAACTTATCTCATTGGTTTTGATTAATATTTTTCCTATCAGTATTGATATAGCAGTTATAGGAAGGTATATGATGGCATTTTTTATGGTTGTTGATAAAGATCAAGCGTTCTTCAGTGTGGAATTATTACCATATTCTATTTTTTGAACGTGTTGAATATATGAGCTTGGCACATTATTTGAGTGGTTATGTCAGTGCATTTTTGTAATGATTAACATTTCTTTCGTTTCGTCAGTTCCATAATATTCTTTCGTTGAGTACGATCAATATGTGCATCTTACATAATTTTACTATAGTATGTGACTTTCTTAACAAGAAGAGGTAGATGTAGTGTGAGATTAGAGAAAGTTTATAAAATGATAGAAAAGTCATATTTTTTGTTTGATAAATCGCTAATTTATTAGAATGTATGGCTAAATTTGGTCTACCTCTTTGAATTTAAGAGAGATGAAAAAATCCTCTGTTTTTTTAAGAGTTGAATTTTGATATCTCGCAAAAAGATGTTTATAATCTCTTTGTGTTCTTAAAAAACATGTTTTCTGCTTATTGGGTTCTTATGAACATCACACAAAAGTTTAATATTATTTTTTCAATTTATAGGATTTTTAGGTTTTAAATTACAAGTTTCGAGAAGTCCGCTACTTCTGTTGTAATGGTATGGACACGTTTGAGAAGAGCAAAACGGTTAGTGCGAATATTGGGATTTTTATCATTCACCAATACTTTTTCGAAAAATGTATCAATAAATTCTCCGAGTGGAGCTAGTATATTGAGTACGAGTGACAAGTCTATTGCATTGATATGATGAGGAATTTTACTTTCTATTTCAATGATTGCTTGATAAAGTTGTTTTTCTTCTGTTTCAATAAAGAGCTCAGGGTCAATTTTGTTTGCTATTACTGTATCTTTTTGAATTTCATTTTCAAGAATGTTCACAGTACGTTTTATAGCACCTAAAAAGTTATTCCCATCATGTGTATTGATAAAGGCAGTCAGTGCTTCGACGTGGCGAGCAATTAACAAAAAATCATCAGCCTTTTTATTCAAGACTGCTTCAAGAGTATCATAACGAGCACCTTCCTCTTTTAGATAGATTTTCAAACGTTCATGAAAAAACACTAACAGATCTGATAAAATCTCTTCTGTTTTTTCCATAAATAGATTTTGTAATTGCGTATTTCCTCTTTGAAATGCTTCATTTTTATTTTTTTGTTGTAAGAAAAGATTTGCTGCCAAACTAAACAGGGGCATGAGATTAATTTTCCAGTCACGCAAAAGAACAAGTCTAATAATTCCCAATGCTGCTCGTCTTAATGCATAAGGGTCTTTTGAGCCGGTTGGTTTTTCATTTATTAGCCAAAAACCAACAAGCGTATCAATTTTATCGGCCAGTGCAATTGTTATAGCAAGGGGTTCTTGCGGAATACGATCTTTGGGGCCTAGGGGTTTATAATGATCTTCAATTGCTTCAGCTACACGGGGATCTTCTCCTTGAAGAAGGGCATATTTTCGCCCCATGAGACCTTGTAGTTCAGGAAATTCTCCGACAACTTCTGTTTGCAAATCAGCTTTTGCAAGCACTGCAGCACGTTTAGCTAAAAGCGAATCCGCTTGCACCAAAGGGGCAATTTTTTGTGCCAAAGCAGTGATGCGTTCTACCCTTGCCCCTTGTGTACCTAATTTTGCATGAAAAGTTACATTTAAATGATCCAATCGTGCCATTCTTTGATCAAGAGGCTTTTTCAAATCAAGATCAAGTTTTTTTGCAGAAGATTCTAAATGCTTAATATCGGGCAAATTGTGTTGATCTGTTTGCCAAAAATAGAGAGCATCGGAAAGACGAGCACAGACAACTTTACTGTTTCCTTTAGAAATTTCCTTGCCTTCATCGCTTGCAAGGATATTAGAGACGAGAATAAAATGATGAGAGAGTTTGATCTTTTCGCTTTGTTTGCGCGTTACAAAACATTTCTGATTAGCTTGAATGGTCAAACGAATAATTTCTGGAGGTATATCAAGAAAAGATTTATCGAAATTACTCATAAGGACCACAGGCCATTCAACGAGGCCTGCAACTTCTTCCAAAAGGGCGCTATCTTGAATCAATTCTAAACCGTTTGCAAAACAAAGATTTTGGGCATCCGCCAAAATAATATCTTTTCGCCTTTCTGCATCGAGAATAACTTTATGGGACTCAAGTTTGCTGATGTAATCATCAAAGCGGCGGATTTGGAATGGTTTTCCTTCACTTAAGAAACGATGACCATAGGTTAGATTATTGCTTTTGAGAGAACCGATGGTGAACGGGATGACATGTGTTTCACCAATTTCTGGTCCAAAGACGCAAAGAATGTTTTGTAAAGATCGAATCCATTTCAGAGCCCCATTTTTTGCTGAATCTTTGCCCCAACGCATAGACTTCGGCCATGGAAAGTTATGAATAATATTTGGTAAAATATCAGCAATAATTTCTTCTGCATTGCGGCCTTTTTTGATGATTTTTGCAACATAAAAATCGCCCTTTTTACGATCATGTGCGATATCTGCTTCAGAAATATCGCTCAGTCCCGTTGAGCGTAGAAAACCATCAATGACATGCTGTGGTGATTTTGTACTGGGACCTCTCCGTTCTTCATGAATATCTTTTGAGCATAGAGAAAGACCTCGTATGTCTAAGGTTAGACGACGGGGCGTCCAATATTCTCGAGCAGCTTTATAATTTAAGCCTGCTTTTACAAGCTGCTCCGTAAGACATTTTTTGAGATCAGCCGCAGCTTTTCGTTGCATGCGCGCAGGGATTTCTTCACTGAAAAGTTCAAGAAGAAGATCAGACATTCGATTTTTCCTTTAGTGTGATTTGACCAGCTTCTGTGAGTAAGAAAGCTTCTCCACAACGGCGTGCGAGATCGCGAACACGAAGAATATAACTTTGTCGCTCAGTTACAGAAATAACACCACGTGCTTGTAAAAGATTAAAGATATGGCTGGCTTTAATACATTGGTCATAAGCTGGGAAAACGCACAGATGTTGATCATTTTCTTTATTTGGTTTTCCAGCTTCAAGAAGTGCAATGCATTCGCGTTCTGCATCGATAAAATGCTGGTGTAACAGTTTCGTATCGGCAAATTCGAAATTATAGTATGAATATTCCTGCTCTGCTTGCAAAAAAACATCTCTATAAGTTATTTTGTTTTCGTTCTCTAAACCATTAAAGTTAAGATCATAAACGTTATTAACACCCTGTATATACATTGCTAGGCGTTCAAGCCCGTAGGTTAATTCCCCTGAAACTGGAGCACATTCAATGCCACAAACCTGCTGAAAATAAGTAAATTGAGAAATTTCCATTCCATCACACCAACACTCCCATCCAAGTCCCCAAGCACCGAGGGTAGGACTTTCCCAATCATCTTCAACAAAACGAATATCATGAAGCTTTGTATCAAGACCGATAGCTTCTAGAGACTTGATATAAAGTTCTTGTAAATTGGGGGGGGAGGGCTTGATAAGCACTTGGAATTGATAATAGTGCTGTAAACGATTTGGGTTTTTACCATACCGTCCGTCTGTTGGTCGTCTAGAGGGTTGGACGTAAGCCACTTTCCAAGGGCGAGGACCTAGCGAGCGCAGTGTTGTTGCTGGATGAAAAGTTCCAGCTCCGACTTCCATATCGTAAGGTTGCAAAATTGCACATCCATAATGAGCCCAATAATTTTGCAAAGTTAAGATAAGTCCTTGAAACGAATATTTTGGATTGAGATGTTCAGGCAGTTTCACGCTTTATACTCTTTTAACATTTAATCAATAGACAGCAACCAAAAGGACTTTACTTTCTACACTTGTCTATTGTTTCGTAGGGTTATGGTCAAGTATTGTTATTTATTGTAAGCCGAATTTCAGTTTTTTTCGAATTTGTTTGGAGCTTTTTGCTTCTCCATCAATTGCGTGGTTCCATTGAAATATTGCTTCACGTTTGCGTCCAACTTGCCAATAGGCATCGCCCAAGTGATCATTTAATGTTGGATCTTCAGGTTGTAACCTGACAGCATTTTCCAATATCTGAACAGCTTTGTTATATTGCTTAAGCTTGTAATAAGCCCATCCTAGAGAATCGAGGATATGACTATTTTGAGATTGTAATGTGGAAGCTTTTTGCAGCATATGGAGCGCTTCTTCAAGTTTTTGATCACGTTCAACAAGTGAATAGCCCAAATAGTTGAGGACTTGTGGCTGATCGGGGACGAATTCAAGTGCTTTTCGCAAATCAATTTCAGCTTTTTGCCATTGCTGTAGACGTTCAAAAGCGATACCGCGTTGATAAAAAAGCTGCCAATCATCACGTTGAAAATTGGTTATTTTTGCAATAGCAGGGTTCATAGTTTTAGCAGCCTCAGAAAATTTATTTTCTTGCATATAAACAGCTGCTAACGTTATCAAAATATGGCGATCATTGGGGAATCTTTTCTTTAATGCATTAAGTAATTTGATGGCTTCATTGTGCCTATTGTTATTAGCAAGAATAAATGCAAGCCGTAATTGCCCACCTCGATAATAAGGGGAGCTAGGTGATAAAGCTTTATAAAGCTTTATTGCTTGATTAAGGTCATCTAGTCTGGCAGAAATATTTGCTAGTTGGAACAATATTGCATCATTTTGCGGATAGAGTACTAAAGATAATTGTTTGAAAATACGTGCAATTTGTCCTGAGTTTTTGTGGTTTAGAGCTGTGCCAAAGTTATACAATACTTCACCCGCTCCTTGTTGAGGTGTTTGAACCAATCTCTCTAGATAAGCACCTTTTTCCACTTTTTCTCGAATATTTTTGAGTATTTCGCGGCCTTGCAATATTTTTTCGCCGTGCTTGAGAGTCTGAATGGCTTGATTGCGCATTTTATTACGCAATTGGAATGAGGCGTAAGCTATGACAACACGTTCATAGGTATTAGGAGCTATGAGGAGACCTTGTCGGTTATTAAGTGCTTGAGTAAAATATTTTTTTGCATCTTGCGTGTGTTTTGCCAGATCACTCATCAAAGCAAGATGATAGCGTATAAAAAGTTCATACCAAGCAGGACCTTGAATTTTTTCAAGATCAGCGATTGCTTGAGATTGTTGTCCAGCCCCGAATGCGGCCCACGCTCCGATAAGTTCAGGTATTGGATTATTAGCAGGGCTAGGTGGTGCTTTTAATTGTAGAAGAAGATTGGCATTTTGATAGTCTTTTTTGATGAGGCTTTCTATCGATAAGGTTAAGGAAACAAAGGGTGTTATGATACCTTGCTCTTTGAGTTTTTTTGCTTGTTGAACAGCTTCTTTGAAGGTTCCAACAGAGAGCATAGATTCAAGGAGTTCTTTTTGTGTTTCGATATTATCAGGTTTATAAGTGAGGGCTTGTTTAAAATAATTTATTGCAAGATTTGTTTTATTTTCACGATTTGCAACCCTTCCAGCTAGATAGGCGCCTGTAAATGATGCTGTATTTGTAGAGGCATTTATTTTACTGTAGGTCACCATGGGCATCAGCATGATACCCGCGATAAAGAGGGTAAAAAAGCGGGATACTGTTGCACTGCACATAGAGCTAATCCTTTTCAAGATAATCAATCGATTGTATAGTTTATAGATCATATCCAATTACTTTATTGAAAAATATTATAATTCTTGCAAATAATCAGTTTATACGCGCAATACAAAAATCAATAGTCTCCATGAGAGCATTGCGAGCAGGGCTTTTGTTTATCGACGCAAGCGTATCGATTGCGCGCTTACCGTAGATACGTGCTTTCTCTATTGTCTCTGTGAGGCTGTCATATTTTTCTATTAAATGTTGCGCGTGAGCAAAGGCTTCATCATTATTATTGCCGTTTTCGAGAGCTTGTTTCCAAAATGCTTTTTCTACCGTGTTACTCCGTGCATATGCGATAATAACAGGCATTGTAATTTTTCCTTCTCTAAAATCATCTCCTGTATTTTTTCCCAAATTTTGAGACGTGCCACCATAATCAAGAGCATCATCAATCAATTGGAAAGCTAATCCTAACAATGTTCCATATTCACGCAATGCAGAGCGCTCTTTCTCTTTATAGCCAGCAAGAATTGGTCCCACTTCAGCGGCAGCTGAAAAAAGTGCTGCTGTTTTTGCGTTGATGATTTTGAGATAGTCTGAAACGCTGGTTTCTATATTTTTTGCCGCAGAAAGTTGCATAACTTCTCCCTCAGCAATAATTGCAGCAGCGTTTGCTAGAACAGAAAGTGCTTCTATAGACCCAACATCAACCATCATTTTAAAAGCTTGTCCTAAAAGAAAATCACCAACGAGTACGCTTGCTTGATTTCCCCAAATCACCCGTGCAGTAGATTTTCCACGTCGTAAATCACTTTCATCAATTACGTCATCATGTAACAAGGTTGCGGTATGCATAAATTCAACGGCTGTTGCAAGTTTTATATGCCCATTACTTTGATAACCGAACATATGAGCGGAAGCTAATGTGATCATAGGGCGTAATCGTTTCCCACCTGATGAGATGAGATGAGTAGAAATTTCAGGAATCATTTCAACTTCTGATTTTGCCATGGAAAGAATAAATTGATTGACCTGTTCCATATCATGTTGGGTAAGATTGATGAGAGATTGAAGAGAGTTTTGATTATTTTCTGTCTGATTTATTTTTTTAACGACACTCAATGTGTTTACTCCTTAGAGTATTGCAATGGACATATATGGATTCTATTTTTCCCACTAGCATAAAGGGGCTTTTACTTTGACACAAGCTTTTGATGTTGCTTTGGAGTGGAAGTTTGGGATGGTATTTGCAAAGGATATTTTTTAAGCTTATGTAATTTTGTTGTTATGAAGTTGTAAGAAAAATTTGAAATATTTTTATTTAAACAGCAATTGATAGGAAAAAATGAACTTATTAAAGAGGAACATTAGACTTTCAAATGGATGAAACAACAAATCAGAGTGATGAAACAATTGATAGTTTTCATCGCGGAAAGTTTTATTTGGTTCAACCCCGTAAATATGGTCATCGTTCTGGCATGGACGCTATGTTATTAGCCAGTTTGGTTCCCAACAATTTAAAAGGAAAGGTTGTTGATTTAGGCGCTGGTGCTGGAGCGGCGGGGTTGGCAGTTGCTTCGCGTTGTCTAAACGTTCATGTTACATTAGTTGAACGGTCAGCTTTTATGATATCTTACGCGCAAAAAACGCTTATGCTAAAACAAAATGAAAAACTTGCTGAGAGAATTTGTTTATTAGAAGCAGATGTCACGTGCAAAGGTAAGAATCGCTTAAAAGCAGGATTGGCGGATAATTCTTTTGATTTTGCGATTATGAATCCGCCTTTTAACAGCCCTATGGATCGCAAAACACCCGATAAACAAAAGTTGGAAGCACGTGTTATGTCTGAATTGATGTTTGATCATTGGTTGCGGAGTGCTGCGGCAATTGTTAAGCCAAGCGGATATTTAGGGTTAATTGCACGTCCGCATTCATTGAGTGATATCTTGTACGCTTTAGAAGGGCGTTTTGGTGGGATTTGTATAATTCCCGTTCATGCTCGTGCTACAAAGTCGGCAATGCGTATCTTACTTTATGCAAAACGGGGAAGTAAAGCGGCTTTATCTCTCTTACCTCCGTTGATTATGCATGAGGAAAATAATGATGCTTTTTCACCGCGGGTTGATGCAATTAATAATGGGCGTATGAGCTTGTGGGAAATTTTTTAATAATATCTTGCGTTTTTCAATTTATTATTTAGAATCAGATTGAATCTTTAAAAAGGGATTTAATTTTGGGTGAATTTTCTCTTGGAAATGCAATTTGGACTTGTGTACTCACATTTTGGTTCAGTTATATTTATCCTTTTGTTTGCCCTTGTTTCTTTAGTTGCTTCTAACTCATAAAGGAAATTTTATTTTGATGGGCTATATCAAAAATCTTATTCCACATCGTTTTTATTCTAATACACTTGAAATTCCTGTAGTGCGTCTTCATGGAACAATTATGGATTCAACAAGTCCGGTCGCGCGTTCACTCTCATTAGTCAGATGTGCTAATCTTTTAGACAAGGCTTTTGCACACAAAAAAGCTCCAGCTGTTGCGCTTCTTATCAATTCTCCTGGAGGTTCACCTGTCCAATCACGTTTTATTTTCAAGCGTATTCGTGATTTGGCGGAGGAAAAAAAGAAACAAGTGCTTGTATTCGTTGAAGATATAGCGGCATCAGGTGGCTATATGATTGCCTGTGCGGGGGATGAGATTTTTGCTGATCCTTCTTCGATTGTTGGTTCTATAGGAGTCGTTGCAGCGTCCTTTGGTTTTCCTGAACTTTTGAAGAAAATTGGTGTTGAACGGCGTGTTTACACAGCAGGAAAGAACAAGGTTACGTTAGATCCGTTTCAGCCTGAAAAGAAGGCAGATATTGAGCATTTGAAGTCTTTACAACTCGAAGTTCACCAAACTTTTATTGATTTGGTTAAGGAGCGGCGTGCAGAGAAGTTAGTAAATGATCCAGATATTTTTACAGGAATGTTTTGGAGTGGAAAGAAAAGCGTTGAACTTGGACTCATTGATGGATTGAATGATGTGCGTTCTGTTATTAAAGAGCGGTTTGGGGATGATACCAAGCTTCGATTAATTACACCTCCAAAGAGTCTTTTAGGACCTAAAGTTCCTTCAGGGATTACTGCTCATGCAGCTTATACAGCGGTTGATAGTGCATTGATGGCAGCACAAGAGCGTGCACTTTGGCAACGTTATGGTTTGTGATTGGATATACAATTCAATAAATAATTAAGAGAGTGGGCAATTTTATCGAGGAATGATTGTAAGAAAAAAGTTGAAATGATGCGAATGGGGTATGTTCAGTTTTATAATAGCTTCCCATATTTGTTCTTTGTTTAAGGAAACGATGACAGAGGACATGCGAGGGGGGTGTTATACAGAATTCAGTCGAATATAAAAGAAGGAAACGCGTTGGTAAAAGATTCATGTACAGGTGCATATTACCTTAGATGATACCGGATGTACGGACTTTGTTCAAAGTGCAGGGTTATGTATTTACACCTATTAAGTTAAATTTAGCTTTGCATGTTGTTGGGCAACGTGCCGATGGTTATCATCTAATAGAAAGTTTGGTTTATTTTAGTCTTAGCGGTGATTGTCTAGGTTATGCTCCTTGTGAAAGTGATCGCTTTATTTTAGAAGGTCCATTTTCTAAAAATCTTGTTTCTGATGCAGATAATTTAGTTGTTCGCGCACGTGATTTTATGTGCAAGACATTTCCTAGAAAAGCGAAACCTGCTTTTTTTCAGCTTGTTAAAACATTACCTGTTGCTTCAGGTATCGGAGGCGGTTCAGGTAATGCGGCCGGTGTTATAAGCATATTGCGTCAACAGTGGAATCTTGATTGTTCTTATGAAAAATTAGCAGAAATGAGCTTAGTTCTTGGTGCTGATGTGCCAATGTGTCTTTTTGCATTAGAATATCAGCAGCCGCTTTTTGTGCAAGGAATTGGTCAAGATATTATACCACTACCAGAAGCTTGTTCTCTTGCAATGGTGTTAGTAAATCATGGACAACAAATTGCAACGAAAGCTGTTTTTAAGGCTTTGGAGAAACATGATAATTCTTCTTTGAAAATTGATGTAGCCGCTCTGAAAACAGTTTATTCATTAGTTGAAGCCTTACGAGAAACGCGTAATGATCTTTTTCTTCCTGCATTAAAAATCGCGCCGCAATTAACACAAGTATTATCGCTTTTAGATGAGTGTGGTTCTCTTTTTTCTCGTATGTCTGGAACAGGGGCAACTTGCTTTGGTATTTTTAAAGATCAAAAAGCAGCCAAAAGGGCAGCTCTTTTTATTAAATCGATGTATCCAAATTGGTTTGTAAAACCTATCATGACTTTAGGAAAATTTGAGAGATAAACTATGAGGGTAAAAATTTTGTTTGGTAACGATTTTATTATGTGCAAGGGAGAAGCTATACGGAGAAGAGATATTTTTTGTTTTTTTCCGATCAAATTGCCCCATGTTAGGCTAATATTTAAGCAGGAAGAATCGGCTAGCAGTGTAGAAGACTTCTAAAAGTGGTTTTTTATTTCTGTCCTTGTACAGGAGTTTATGAGGCTATTTGCTAATCTATTTTTACTATACGGCTTACAAAAAACAGACAGTTTGCAAAAATGGATGTCTATTTTATTATATTTGTGATTTATCAGAAATGTTTAATGTACCACTTCAACCAAATTTTTCCTATGAATTGGATTTGCAGAAACAGGGTTTTTTTCATATAGCCGGCGTTGATGAAGTAGGACGTGGTCCGCTTGCAGGGCCTGTTGTAACAGCAGCAGTTATTTTGGATAAAGACCGTATTCCTGAGGGGATGAATGATTCAAAAAAACTTTCTATTCTACAACGTAAGAAATTGTATAATGAAATTTTGCAAAGTGCATTAGCGGTTTCGCTTGCTAGTCTTTGCGCCCGTACGATTGATCAGTCTAATATTAGAAAAGCAACTTTAGAAGCCATGCGTCGCTGTCTTACAGGATTAGCAGTTCCAGTTCATTATGCACTCATTGATGGACGTGATATTCCATCTGAGCTACCATGTCCAGCGACTGCTTTGATTAAAGGTGACCAACGTTCGATTTCAATAGCAGCAGCATCGATTATTGCTAAAGTAACGCGGGATCGAATGATGGAATGTGCGGGACAAGTTTATAAAGATTATGGTTTAGAGAAGCATGTAGGCTATGCAACGCTAACGCATCGTGAAGCTCTTGATAAATATGGGCCCGTTGTGGGATTACATCGTTATAGTTTTGCACCACTCAAAGAGCGCTACAGGGATGATATGTCATGACAATTTATCCTCTCAATAGTGTTTCGATAAAGAAGGCGGTTGAACTTCTTGAACAGGGGAAGTTAGTAGCTCTACCGACAGAGACTGTCTACGGATTGGCAGGTGATGCAACCAATGGAAGAGCAGTATCTTCTATTTTTGCCATTAAGAAGCGTCCACAATTTAATCCTCTTATTGCTCACGTAAGCAGCATCGATATGGCGGAACGCTACGTTGAAATTGACTTTCTTTCGCGTCAATTTATGGAAGCATTTTGGCCAGGGCCCTTGACATTAGTTCTACCTTTAAAGGCACAACATAATATTCATCCTTTAACCACTTCTGGTTTGAATACATTAGCTATCCGTTTTCCAGATAGCTGTTTTGCAGAAATTGTACGCTGTTTTGGTCGTCCTCTTGCTGCTCCTAGTGCGAATCAATCGGGACGTCTTAGTCCTACTTCCGCTGAAGCTGTTTTCGCATCTTTAGGGAAATCAGTTCCTTTGATACTTGACGGAGGACCTTCTAAAATAGGACTTGAATCAACAATTATTAAAGTTTGTGGTGAAAGTGTTTATCTTTTGCGTCCAGGAGGGCTTGCGGCTGAAGAAATTGAGAAGGTTTCGGGGAAGTCCCTGAAACGCATAGATCAACGGGCGATGATTGAGGCACCAGGGATGTTAAAATCGCATTATGCGCCCAATGCAGCGCTTCGTTTGAATGTGCAAGAGGTAGAAAGTGATGAAGCGCTTTTAGCATTTGGTCCCAAACGTATTATGGGGGTTGGAAATGCTGTTTCAATTTTAAATCTTAGCGAAAGTGGACAATTGGAAGAGGCAGCCTCTCATTTATTTCAATACATGAGAGAATTGGATTCATTCAAGGTGAAATCGATTGCGGTGGAACCTATACCCTCATACGGATTAGGTGAGGCTATTAACGACCGTCTCATACGTGCTGCGGCTCCAAGAGAGAAATGAAGATGGAGCAGGAATTAATTGAAAGATTTAGAAGCATTGTTGGTACAGCACACGCTATAACAGATCAGGCGTTGATTGCTCCTTATTTGCTTGAAGAACGCGGACTTTTTCATGGAAAAACACCATTACTTTTACGTCCCTCTTCTCGTACAGAAATATCATCAATTATGCGATTAGCTAGCCAAACACGCACACCGATTGTGCCGCAGGGGGGAAATACAGGTCTTGTGGGTGGTCAACAACCAGACGGGAGTGGAAAGAGTATTCTTTTATCCATGGAAAGATTAAACAAGATAAGATGTATAAATCTTGAGGGTAATTTTGCTGTGGTGGAGGCGGGTGTTATTTTACAGGATCTACAGGAAAAAGCAGATAAATTAGGTCGTTTTTTCCCTCTTTCTTTGGCTTCAGAAGGTTCGTGTCAGATAGGGGGAAATCTTTCATCTAATGCTGGAGGGACCGCTGTTTTAGCTTATGGCAATATGCGAGAACTTTGTCTTGGCTTGGAAGTCGTTTTACCTGATGGTCGTATTTTGGATGATTTACGTTTTGTAAGAAAAGATAATAGCGGTTATGATTTGAAAAATCTTTTTATTGGGGCCGAAGGAACTTTAGGCATTATAACAGCAGCTGTTTTAAAGCTTTTTCCAAAGCCCAAAGGAAAAGCAGTTGCTTTGGTAGGTTTACACAGTCCAGCGAGAGCTCTAGAGTTTTTATCTCTTGCTCAAAATCACGGAGGGGGGATGTTGACTGGTTTTGAGCTTATGGGCAAACTCAGCTTGCAAATGGCTTTAGACTATAAGATGTGTGACAGGTCTCCTCTTGAGCATGAGCATGAATGGTATGTATTGATCAATATTTCATCATTGCAGAGTGATGGTGAAGCATTATCAGTGCTCAGTGTTATTTTGGAAGAATCTCTAAAGGATTCTATGATAGAGGATGCGGTTATTGCGCAATCCTTAAAGCAGCAAGATTTTTTTTGGCAATTGCGTGAAAGTATATCATCTGCACAGAAGTTAGCGGGAGCATCCATTAAGCACGATGTTGCGGTCCCTCTTTCTTCTATCCCTGATTTTATCACGGAAGCAGCACGTATTGTTGAAGAGATTTCTCCAGGTGCGCGGGTGGTTTGTTTTGGTCACATGGGTGATGGAAATTTGCATTATAATGTAACCCAACCTGTGAAAGCTGATACTGCGGCATTTTTGCAGTTATGGTCACGAATGAATCATCACATCCATAATTTAGTAATGCACTATCAGGGTGCTTTTTCTGCTGAACATGGAATTGGTCAACTTAAGCGTGAGGAACTTCATACTTTCAAATCATCTGTTGCGTTGGATATTATGCAGGGGCTTAAGAAAATGCTCGATCCTTTAGGGATTATGAATCCTGGAAAAATATTATGATTTAAAGAGAGGTGCAGTGTATCATGCCTTTTTATTTAGATTTTAATAACCAAAAAAGAAACCAGTTGTTTTTTTATTCCATCTTTTAATAATCCAATGGCGAAAAGCTGTTAAAAGGTGTATATTGTTTAAGATAAATTGGGACACTGTCTATGGCTAATCAATGCTTTAATCAGGCAAAAGCGGTGCTTGAATTTCGGTTAGATCCGTGCCATTTGCCACAAACAACGGCATATTTTTCATCAAAAACGGGCAATAAAATAATTTGTTCGTTAAGTGAACGTGGTGTTTTGTTTAAAACAGACACTCCCTCAAGTTTATCACATTTAGTACCATCTTATCATTTTAAAGGAATTGCGGCACGCACTGTAAAAATGCGTTCAGGTGAAAGAGCCGTTGCGTTAGAGTTGTTTCATACAGATGAGGAAGTATGCATCCCGCTTTTAGTTTCTAGAGATTTGAATAATGTTCTGCTAGATTGGCGATTATGGGCAGATACTTATGACCTTCCTATGCTTATGATTGATGAAGATAATCGCATCATGGTTGTTAAAGATCGTTTTGATTTGCGTCGTTTTTTTTGTATGACATTGCATTCTAAACAAAAGCGTTTTTTACTTCGTTATAGCAATTCACTGGGTTTACGTTTGGTGATCGGTAAACGGGTTGTTCTACAGCCGTATTGATGATAGGCATTCATTTGTTTCTATAGTACGACGATATGCATTTATTTTATATTTCGTTGGTTGTAATGAGAGCTTTGTTTGACAAGATGGGTTTGCAATAAGCACTTGTGTTAGAGGTGTTTCTTTGACTTTGCAGTATCCTTAAAGCATTGCTCAGTGATAAGAGAAGAAATTCGTGGTTTTCTCTAGGCGAAGAGAGTAACAGGCCGTGACATTTGTTCTGAATCTTGAATATGCAAAGCTTCTTTATAAATGGTGGATCCAAAATGCCGTAGTCCTGCTGCGAAATCTGTTTAATTTCATTTTATCTGGTGGGCGTGAAGAGCTTATTTATAATATTTCATTTTTTAAAAAGAAAATTTACTATTTTTTCCAAAAAAACAAGAAATATAAAACAGTTAGCAGATTTATGCATCATGCTCTTTATGCGAAATGATTAAATCATAAAAAGAAATATTCAAAGTGTTTAAGTCTCTCGTGCAACAGCTCTCCATCCGATATCACGGCGGACAAAACCTTCTGGCCAATCAATGGAATCGACAGCTTCATAGGCGCGTTTTTGAGCTTGCGTAACGGTTTTTCCCGTTGCTGTTATATTTAAAACACGTCCCGCATTCGCAATGAGTTCTCCATTACGCAATGCAGTACCGGCTTGAAAAATTTTCACATCAGGCAAAGCATTTACTGTGTCAAGATTGCGGATAACAGTACCTGTTTGAGGTGAATCTGGGTAACCTTTGGCGGCCATAACAACAGTCAAAGCAGTTTTTTCAGACCATTGAAGAGATTTCTTTTCAAGATTTCCTTGAGCCGCTGCAAGAAGAAGTGGCAGAATATCCTCTTCAAGGCGCATCATTAAAACTTGACATTCAGGATCACCGAATCGTACGTTAAATTCAATTAATTCAGGCCCTTTTTGCGTTATCATTAATCCGACGAAGAGAATACCTTTAAAGGGGGCCCCCATTGCGTTCATACTGTATAGAGTTGGTTCAACAATTTCTTTAAGGGTACGATTCACCATTTCTTTAGTCATGATTGGAGCTGGTGAATAAGCTCCCATTCCACCGGTATTTGCGCCAATATCACCATCCCCTACACGTTTATGATCTTGTGCAGATCCAAAGGGAAGAGCGATTTTACCATCACAAAGACAGAAGAAGCTTGCTTCTTCACCTTCAAGGAAAGATTCTATAACAATTTTTTTTTCTACATGACTAAAGGTACTTTTGAAGCAGATATCAACTGCGTTAAATGCTTCCTCCAGAGTTGTTGCAACAACAACACCTTTTCCGGCAGCTAAGTCGTTGGCTTTAATAACAATGGGAACCCCTTGTTGACGGATATAGGCTTTGGCTTTTACAGCATCATTAAAACACTGGTAGGAAGCTGTAGGAATGTTATTTTGACGGCATAGATCCTTCGTAAAAGCTTTTGACCCCTCTAACTGAGCAGCTTTTTGAGTCGGTCCAAATACGCATATATTAGCATTATTAAGAGAGTCTGTTATACCAGCAACGAGTGGTGCTTCTGGCCCAACAATCACAAAGTCAATAGAATGTGTTTTACAAAAGTCAATGATGAGAAGGTGATCATTAATGTTCAAATCAATATTTTCACCCAGTTTCATTGTTGCAGGATTTCCAGGAGCACAATATAATTTTGTTAACAGTGGTGATGCTGCTATTTTCCATGCTAAAGCGTGTTCTCGTCCACCTGAGCCGATAAGAAGGATGTTCATTGCTTGCTCCTATCATAGAAGATGATTAAATGTGTTTTCTTGTCATAAGAATGAAATACCTGTATCGCAAGACTAAAGGTAGAGTTATTTGATGAAAAAAAGTAAAAATATTGCACATGTTCAATCCTGTAAGAGGCGGGGACGCGTGATGGATGCATCTTCCAAACAATGGGTTTACCATTTTCTACCACCTTCTTTGTGGTTTTATGCACAATTGGCACGTTGGGATCGACCTATTGGATGGCAATTGTTGATGTGGCCTTGTTTTTGGTCAACAACAATGGCCTTTCTCTCTTATGACGTGCATCAACATCCTCTTTTATCAATGCTCTTTCATTGGTTTTGGTATCTCTTTCTTTTTTTTCTAGGTTCTATAGCGATGCGAGGGGCAGGATGTACTTGGAATGATCTTATCGATCATAAGATTGATTCTCAGGTAGAGAGAACACGTTCTCGTCCATTACCAACAGGGCATGTGAGTCGGTTTCAGGCAAAGGTTTTTATATTGGTGCAATGTTTGGTTGGTTTGGGCGTTTTATCGCAATTTAACCGATATAGTTTTTTTCTAGGTATTTCATCATTGATAGCAGTTGCAGTATATCCCTTTATGAAACGTATAACAGATTGGCCACAGTTTTTTTTAGGTATTGCATTTAATTGGGGTTCATTAATGGGGTGGGCCGTTGTGTGTGGAAGCCTGAATTGGGCACCAATTTCACTCTATATAGGATCTATCTTATGGACGATAGGGTATGATACAATTTACGCGCATCAAGATAAGGAGGATGATGCTACTGTTGGTGTCCGTTCTACAGCACTTCTTTTTGGTAAAGCCACTAAATGTGCTTTGGTGTTTTTGTATAGTGGTTTTGTGTTTTTTGTCAGTTTAGCATTTTATTTGGCACAAGTTCCCATTCTTAGTTTTTTGGGGATTTTTGTTGCAAGTATTCATATGTTTATTCAAATTAAAGTCCTTGATATAGATGATAACTCACAATGCTTAAAACTTTTCAAATCGAATTCATTTATTGGGTTTGTAGTTTTTGCTGGTTTAGTATGCGGTGGTATATGGATGATACTTCATCCTGTTGTTTAATAAGAGGGTCAGGATATCTTAATCAGCCGTTCTTACTTGAATTCAATTCATTCACGTTATCAAGGTTGAAATGTGCAAGACCAAATTACCTTTTCTATGCTCTGTTTTTAATATCGCTGATTACTTCATTAAAGGACTGCTGAAAATAGCTTCGTACTTGGTGAATACTTAAAACTGTTTTTAAGTGATATGGGAGCAAAAAATTTTTATTAACAAAGTTCCAGAGTGAAGAATTTTAATTCCTTATTTTAGAGTGAAGTTGATGATTTCCTCGTTATTTTGCACAGCGTTATTTACTCGTTATGAAGACAAAGTCTTCATATTTGAAAGTTTGAAGAATTAGGGATAAAGTTTTTGCTTTTGCCAATTATCATGTTCAACAGAATCTCGTGTAAAGAGCAGGCGGTCATGTAAACGAAATGGGCGATCACACCAAAATTCGATGGAAAGCGGTTTAACACGAAATCCAGACCAATAAGGGGGGCGCGGGATATTTCCAATTGCATAACGTGTTGTATATTGGGCAATTGCTTTTTCAAGGACAAAACGGCTTTCTAATGGTCGAGATTGTTTGGATGCCCATGCACCAATTCGGCTACCACGCGGTCGCGATTGAAAATATGTATCTGCTTCTTGAGTGCTGACTTTTTCAACAATTCCTCGAATCCTGACCTGACGGCGAAGCGATTTCCAATGAAAACCTAAAGATGCTTTCATTGATTTTAGAATTTCTTGTCCTTTTTGGCTTTCATAATTTGTATAGAAGACAAAGCCTTGCGGATTGTAATCTTTGAGAAGAACCATACGAACATTAGGTAAACCTGTTTCATCAACAGTTGCTAAGGCCATAGCATTAGGGTCATTTATTTCGCTTACTTTTGCCTCTTCAAGCCACTTTGCAAAAAGTGTAAAAGGTTTTTGGATTTGCATAAAACTGTTATCTGTTTGTCCTTTATTATTCATGGTATCTCCAAATATCAATGAAAAGTTCTTTAAGATCCTTTACCATTAAGAAATAAAAGTATTGTTTTTTCTTATTTCAAAAAGCTAAGACTGTCACAGACTGTTAGAGCAATCATTTTTATTTTAGCATAACTATAATGAGCTATATTAAAATAAAATATCTCTTTTATCTGGTATTTTTGTTCCTTTATAGACATATAACAAAGAGGAAAAATCACTCTTTTGAGTATTTTGATGAAACTGTGAGAGAAACAACATATCAGTTGATATTTTGAAAACGAGAAAATTGAAAAGAGGGTAATATGCGTGATCCTTACGCGATTTTGGGTGTGGCACGTACCGCAAAACCGCAAGAGATAAAATCAGCATTTAGAAAGTTAGCAAAGCAGTATCATCCAGATCACAATATGGATGATATAAAAGCTAAAGAGAAGTTTGCTGAAATTAATCAAGCTTATGAAATTATAGGTGATAAAGACAAAAAAGCACAATTTGACCGCGGTGAAATTGATATGGAAGGAAAACCACTTTATCAAGCTTATGGTGCTGGTGAAAATTTTAGTCAGAGTCACAATCCTTTTTCAAGAGGAGCAAAAGGTTTTGGGTTCGGTTCTACGAGCGGTGCAGGTTTTGATGCGAGCGATATTTTTCGCGATTTATTTGGGCGAGGAGGGGACTTTTCAAATTCTGCACCCCATACGCATCCTCAACAAGGAGCTCATGTTCGTGCCAATCTTTCCATCACATTAGAGCAGATGGTTGGAGCAGAAAAGGTGGAAGCTGTTTTTCCTAATGGAAAAAGGTTAAAAATTAAGCTTCCTGATTATGTTGAAAATGGTCAAACTATTCGTTTAAAAGGCCAAGGAGAAGAGGTCGCTTATGGGAAATCAGGGGATGCGTTGATCACTATCCAGATTCAAAAACATCCTCGTTTTCGGGTTGAAGGAAGAGCACTCCATCTTGATTTACCTATTCCCCTTAAACATGCTGTTTTGGGAACAAAAGAAGAAGTCGAGACTTTGGAAGGGCGTGTGGTTCTCACTATTCCTCCTTGGTCAAGTTCTGATCGTGTTTTACGATTGAAAGGAAAAGGGCTTCGTTTAAAAAATAGCACAAGAGATGATCTTTATGTGCACGTTCGTATCATGTTGCCGGAAGGGAGAGATACTGCATTAGAAAAATTTTTGCAAATGCAAAAAGATTAATTTTTAAATGATATAAAAGCATAGTTTTTGTTTGATTTTAAACCAATTGCTTGAAGAAAAAGTTGACCTATGCCATAGGCAGATAAATAATATTAATTTTTTAAGTAACAATGGGGCAGTGCTAATGGCTAAAGGTAATGGTTTATTGTACGGAAAGCGTGGTTTAATTTTGGGATTGGCCAATAATCGCTCTATCGCTTGGGGTATAGCTAAGGCGGCGAGTGACGCAGGTGCGGAACTTGCTTTTACCTATCAGGGTGAGGCTATGAAAAAGCGTGTTGAACCTTTGGCTGAGGAAGTAAAAGGGTTAGTTTGCGGTCATTGTGATGTTTCTGATAGTGCATCTATTGATGCGGTCTTTAAAGTCATAGAGAAGAAATGGGGCAAGCTCGATTTTTTAGTACATGCTATTGGTTTTTCTGATAAAGATGAATTAAGCGGTCGTTATATTGATATTAGCGAATCAAATTTTATGATGACCATGAATATTTCCGTTTATTCCTTAACGGCTCTCGCTAAACGTGCAGAGAAATTGATGTCGGATGGCGGTTCAATTCTAACACTGAGCTATTATGGTGCAGAAAAGGTTGTTCCTAATTATAATGTGATGGGAGTTGCAAAAGCAGCTCTTGAGGCGAGTGTGAAATATCTAGCAGTAGATTTAGGTCCTAAGCGTATTCGTGTTAATGCTATATCTGCTGGACCAATCAAAACGTTAGCTGCTTCTGGCATTGGTGATTTTCGTTATATTTTAAAATGGAATGAATATAATGCTCCTTTGCGCCGTACGGTGACAATTGAAGAAGTAGGTGATTCTGCTCTCTATTTTCTTTCCAATTTGTCTCGTTCTGTTACGGGTGAAGTGCACCATGTGGATTCAGGTTATAATGTTATAGGTATGAAAGCTGTTGATGCACCAGACATTTCCGTCGTTAAAGAATAGAGCTTGGTTTATGAGACCTTATTTGACAGCGGTGATTTGACCGAATTTAAAACGGCCAATGGTGTTTTTGAAAAGGGAGTGTTTTTGTACAACTCAACATGGGCTTTAGTTACGTATATTTGACGGAGAAACGGGTCATTTTTCATGTCGCATAATACATTTGGTCATTTGTTTCGTGTAACAACATGGGGTGAAAGTCATGGTGCTGCTCTTGGGTGTGTCATTGATGGGTGTCCCCCAGGGATTGTTTTTACTGTTGCAGAAATTCAAGCCTATCTTGATAAGCGCAGGCCGGGACAATCCAAATATACAACACAGCGCCGAGAATTAGATCAAGTAGAGGTGCTTTCAGGAGTTGTTGTTCAGGATGATGAAACAACATTGGTGACAACAGGAACACCAATTTCTCTGTTGATTCAAAATACGGATCAACGTTCTAAGGATTACAGTTCGATTGCTCAACAATATCGTCCTGGTCATGCAGATTATACTTATAATGTTAAATATGGTATCCGTGATTTTCGAGGTGGCGGACGTGCTTCAGCACGTGAGACAGTAGCACGTGTTGCAGCAGGTGCTATTGCTCGTAAAATTATTCCTAATTTAATTGTACGGGGAGCTATTATAGCAATTGGTCCCTATACGATTAATCGTGATCATTGGAATTGGTCAGAGGTTGATAACAATCCTTTTTTTACGCCTGATGCAGAGATGGTGCAGGTTTTTAGTGATTATATAGATAAAATACGTAAAAATGGTTCATCTGTTGGTGCTGTTGTTGAAATTGTTGCAGAAAATGTTCCTGCAGGTTTAGGAGCACCTATTTATGCAAAACTTGATCAGGATATTGCCTCATTACTCATGTCTATTAATGCGGTGAAGGGAGTAGAAATAGGTGATGGTTTTACAGCAGCTCACTTAACAGGAGAAGAAAATGCAGATGAAATGCGAATGGGAAATGATGGAAAACCATTCTTTTTATCCAATCACGCCGGCGGTATTTTAGGTGGAATATCGAGTGGACAGCCGATAGTTGCACGTTTTGCTGTTAAACCTACTTCATCCATTTTAACACCTCGTCGTTCGATTGATGTTGGTGGTAATGAAGTGAATGTTGTAACGAAAGGACGTCATGATCCTTGTGTTGGGATTCGTGCTGTTCCTGTTGGTGAAGCAATGGTCGCTTGTGTTCTTGCTGACCATTATTTAAGGCATCGCGGTCAGGTGGGATCATTTGAAAGGTGAATAATGGCGTATGACGAAAAAAAAATTGTGGCTGCACTTCGTGCTTTTGAATGCGGTGAAATTATTGTTGTTACCGATGATGATGACCGTGAAAATGAAGGTGATTTAACGGTTGCTGCTGCTCATTGCACAGAAGAAAAAATGGCATTTATTATTCGTCATACAACGGGTATTATTTGTGCTCCTCTACCAAAAGAAGAAGCAGAGCGGTTTAATCTTGTTCCTATGGTTCCAGATAATAATTCAGCACATCGTACCCAGTTTACTGTCACTGTTGATTTTAAACATGGAATAACAACGGGGATTTCAGCGCATGACCGTACATTAGCGGTGCGTAATCTTGCTAATTCGAATGCTGGTCCCGACGATTTTATCCGTCCAGGACATGTTTTTCCTTTGATTGCGCATGAAGGGGGGGTGCTTATGCGTTCAGGACATACAGAGGCAGCCGTTGACTTATGTAAATTAGTTGGTTTGCCGCCGGTTGGTGTTATCGGTGAGTTAGTCAATGATGATGGGAGTGTTAAAAATGGAGATGAGATTGCAAAATTTGCGCAAGATCATCGATTGCATATAATAACGGTTGCAGATCTTATTGCTTATCGTCAACGTAAGGAAATGTTGGTCAGGCATGTTGGAGAAATGCATATTGAAACATCAGTAGGGCCAGCTATTGCTCAAAGTTATCAACTTCCTTGGGAAACTGTTCAGCATATCGCGATCATTTTTGGTGATATCAGTGACGGTGAAGATATTCCCGTGCGTTTGTATCGTGAAAACGTTATAAACGATGTTTTTTCTCAATCTTCAGATATAACAGCCAACATACAGCGTATGATAAAACAAGAAAAACGTGGTGTGTTTGTTTATTTGCGTGAGGGATCTGTTGGTGTACAATCAGCTACAGGCATTCAAGAGAGAGTGAAAGAAGGTTCAGAAAATCACATGCAGGCAATTAAACGTGAAGAAGAATGGCGCCAAATTGGTTTAGGATCACAAATTTTAAAACATTTGGGGATTCGTTCTGTTATTGTTTATGCTTCTAAAGAGTATCATTATGTAGGTTTAAAAGGTTTTGGAATTCGTATATCCAGAACATATATCTTGTGAGGAATGTATGAAACAAGAGATAAACAAAGAGGATATTACAGCCTTAAGCTTTGAGGAAGCGCTAAAGCAACTTGAAGTGATTGTTGAAAATTTAGAGCGTGGGGATGTTCCTTTAGAACAATCAGTTGATATTTATGAGCGTGGTGAATCTCTTAAAAAACACTGTGAAAAACTTTTGAAAGTAGCTGAAGCCAAAGTTGAAAAAATTCAGCTTTCAGAAGGAGGTTTTCCAGAAGGAGTAGAGCCTCTTGATTCTGAATAATCTTAGGAAATTTGGGGATATTTATTGCAAAAGAGGAGAAGCCATCATTGAGTTTAAAGGAACGAATTTTATCCGTTCCTTTTTATAAAATAAATGAGTACATGGGAAAACCATAAATTATCATCAAGAAAGAACGTTTTTCAGTAAAGATATGCAAAATAATAAATGAATAGAAGGGAGGCATATTCTTACTATTTCACCTCTTGATGAGATAATATTAAGGAGTTTTTTTTGTCACGGACATTGACGCCATTGCTTGACCGTATTTGTTTACCGCATGATTTACGGGCATTCCCTGAGTCTGATTTGGTAAGAGTAGCCGATGAGTTGCGGACGGAAACAATTAATGCGGTTTCCGTAACAGGGGGGCATCTTGGGGCAGGGCTTGGTGTTGTTGAGCTTACTGTTGCGTTGCATTATATTTTTAATACACCAGAGGATAGGATTATTTGGGATGTTGGTCATCAAGCCTATCCGCATAAAATTTTGACAGGGCGTAGAGAGAGAATTCGTACATTGCGTCAGGAGGGCGGATTATCAGGTTTCACAAAGCGTTCAGAAAGTGTGTATGATCCATTTGGTGCCGGTCATTCTTCTACTTCTATTTCGTCTGGCCTTGGTATGGCTGTGGCTAGTGCTTTAAAAGCAGAGGAAAGGCGCAACATCATTGCTGTCATTGGTGATGGTGCTATGTCTGCTGGTATGGCTTATGAAGCGATGAATAATGCCGGAGCTTTGAATGCGCGTTTGATTGTTGTTCTTAATGATAACGATATGTCTATTGCACCACCTACAGGTGCTATGAGCGCGCATCTTGCACGATTAGTTTCTCGGCCTGCTTATCGTAGTTTACGCGAACGGATAAAGGGATTAGGCGAAAAATTGCCTAAATTTTTTTTAGATAAAGCACGTCTTTCAGAGGAATTTGCCCGTGGTTTTTTGGTTGGGGGAACTTTATTTGAAGAGCTTGGTTTTTACTATGTTGGTCCCATAGATGGTCACAATTTAAAGCATTTGTTGCCTGTTTTTAAAAATATTCGTGAATATTCCAATGGTCCTGTTTTGGTGCATGTGGTTACACATAAGGGGAAAGGATACGCACCTGCAGAAGCATCATCTGATAAATATCATGGTGTGAATCGTTTTGATATTACAACAGGAAAACAGGTTAAAGCACAAAGCAATGTTCTTCCCTATACGAAGGTATTTTCTAAAGCTTTAATAGAAGAAGCTTGCCATGATGATAAGATTGTTAGTATAACGGCGGCTATGCCTACGGGCACAGGACTTGATGCTTTTGCTGAGAAATTTCCTGAAAGAATGTTTGATGTTGGTATTGCTGAACAGCATGCGGTAACCTTTGCTGCTGGTATTGCTTGTGAGGGGTATAAGCCTTTCGTTGCAATTTATTCTACTTTTTTACAACGCGCTTATGATCAGATTATCCATGATGTATCAATTCAAAAGTTACCCGTGCGCTTTGCAATTGATCGAGCGGGATTTGTTGGAGCAGATGGTGCAACGCATGCTGGCAGTTTTGATATTGTTTTTTTGGCTACGCTTCCTGAGTTTGTGGTTATGGCACCTTCTGATGAAATCGAACTGATGCATATGATTCGTACCGCTGCAGCTTATGATGAGGGGCCAATTTCTTTTCGTTATCCGCGTGGTGAAGGTATTGGAATAGATTTACCACAGCGCGGTGACTTATTAGAGATTGGAAAAGGGCGTATTCTGCGAGAAGGAACAAGAATAGCATTGGTTTGTTTTGGAACGCGAATGTCGGAAGTGTTGGTCGCTGCTGAGGCGTTGGATGCGGAGGGGCTGTCTACGACAGTTGCAGATGCACGGTTTGTAAAACCTTTGGATAAGGATTTGATGCGTCGTTTGGCACGTGAGCATGAAGTCTTAGTAACAATTGAGGAAGGTGCAATAGGTGGATTTGGAGCACACTTATTACAATTTTTAGCGCAAGAAGGGCTTTTAGAACGTGGTTTGAAAGTTCGCACATTAAAATTTCCTGATGAATATTTAAATCATGGTTCACCAGAGAAAGTTCTGTCGCGTATAGGACTTGATAGTGTTGGTATTGTGAAGACAGTTTTTACTGCTTTGGGACGAAAAATTCGGACAGTGCAGAAATTTTGAGTATGAGATGGACGTTAAGAAAAGGCTTGATGTTCTTTTAGTTGAAAAACACTTTTTTACGACTCGTTCACGAGCGCGTGATGCTATTGTGCGCAAAACTGTTAAAGTAAATGGTGAAGTCATTTTAAAGGTTGGGCAACTCATTTCTGATAACGCTGAGATTGTCGTTTGCGATCCAGCGCAGAATTACGTTTCGCGTGCAGCGTTAAAATTGATGAGTGCACTCGATACATTTCCGATTATAACGGATAAAGTCATTGCCATTGATATTGGGGCATCGACAGGTGGTTTTACACAGGTTCTTTTAGAACGTGGTGCTGCTCATGTTATTGCTGTTGATGTTGGTCATCATCAATTGGATAAACGTTTATCTGGTAATAATGCGATAACCTTATTAGAAGGTTTAAATGTTAGAGATCTGCAACGAGAACATTTAGGTGGGCGGGTAATTGATCTGATCGTTTCAGACGTCAGCTTTATTTCTCTTAAACTCGCATTACCTCCTGTTTTATCTTTAGCCAAGAAGGGGGCTCAAGCTGTTTTATTGGTAAAGCCTCAATTTGAGGTTGGCCGTAAACACCTTGGTAAGGGTGGGGTATTGAAAGATCCATCAATGGCTAAAGAGACTGCTGAAGAGCTCTTTGATTGGTTAAATACGCAAAGAGGATGGAAGGCAAAAGATTTACTTCTCTCACCAATTACAGGGAGTGGTGGGAATTTAGAATATTTATTATTTGGAGAAAAATGCGCGTGAATCATAATGCCATAATCGATTATATTGGGGCGAATGGTAATGGTGTGATCAAATCATTAGATGGCGTGCTTTATGTTCCTTTTACTTTACCAGGAGAGCATGCTGAGATCGCAATCCATGGAAAATATGCTAATGTTATAGCATTAAAAGAAAAATCGCCAGAACGTATTGATGCTCTTTGTCAGCATTTTGGAGAATGTGGCGGATGCGCACTTCAGCATTGGCGGGCTGATGTTTATCATATATGGAAACGACAACTGGTTGTTGACGCGCTTCAAGAGTATGGACTTGATGTTATTGTTTCACCTTTAATAGAATGTAAGCCCTATAGTCGCCGGCGTATTACTCTAACAGCAGTCATGACACCACAAGGTTATAGAGTCGGTTTTAATCGTCATCTCTCTCATGAAATTGTAGCTGTTGAGGAATGTCCAGTAAGCTGTCCAGAAATTATGTCTAAACTAGATGATATCAGGGGGCTTTGTGCTCTTCTAAGCAACCATGTAAAACGTTTTCGTATAACGATAACACAGGTTGAGAATGGTTTAGATGTTGCTTTAAAGGGTTTTGTTATACGCCATGAGTCACTTCGACAGAAAATGGTATATGCAGCCCTTTCATACGGTATTACGCGGTTGTCGCTTGAAGGTGAAGTTTTGGTTGAACAAGAAAAACCATTGATTTACTTTGAAGATATCTGTGTTGAGTTTTCTACCGGTGGGTTTCTCCAAGCAACTCTTGAAGCAGAAAATATAATGGGCAATATTATTTTGTCTCATTTAAAAAAAGCAAAGAATGCTCTTGATTTATTTTCTGGGATAGGAACATTCACATTCCGCATGGCCAAAAAGCTGAATGTCCATGCGGTAGAAAATGATGAGAAAGCATTAGCAAATTTAGAGCGAGCAGCACATTTTGCAACTGGTTTAAAATCAGTAACATGTGAAAAACGCGATCTTTTTCGCCGTCCACTTTCGGTGAAGGAACTTGAGTGTTTTGATTCTGTTGTTTTTGATCCTCCACGTGCTGGTGCAGAACAACAAGTCCGTGAATTAGCGAAGACAACAGTCCCTCGTATAGTAGCTATTTCATGCAATCCTATCACATTTGCTCGCGATTTATCTCTTCTTATTGCGGGTGGTTATACAGTAGAACAGATTGTACCGATTGATCAATTTTTATGGTCACCACATGTTGAAATTGTTGCTGTTTTGAGTAAACGCAAAGCAAAAGCGACGTGGAAACTTTAGACTCAATCAAAAAGCTCTTTTATATTTTATTGAGATTTTCTTAATTAAGTTGAATTGGCATATTTTATGAAAGTGCTGTTCCACCAATTGTCATATTATTAATTCGCAGATGAGGTTGCCCGACGCCAACAGGAACGTTTTGTCCAGCTTTTCCGCACATACCGATACCATTATCAAGTTTGCTATCATTGCCAATCATTGTAATACGTTTCATGGCATCTGGACCGTTTCCGATAAGGGTTGCTCCTTTAATAGGTGCTACAATTTTGCCATTTTCTACTCTGTACGCTTCAGTGCATTCAAAGACAAATTTTCCAGAAGTGATATCAACTTGTCCTCCACCAAATGAAACCGCGTAAATACCGCTTTTTAATGAGGATAGAATTTCTTCAGGTGTTTTATCGCCTCCTAGCATGATCGTATTGGTCATCCGCGGCATTGGTGCATGTGCATAGGATTCACGCCGTCCGTTTCCGGTTGGATTAACCCCCATAAGCCTTGCATTTAGCCTATCTTGCATAAAACCGATAAGTTTTCCATCTTCAATAAGAACATTATATCCTGATGGAGTTCCTTCATCATCGACAGTGAGTGAACCACGGCATTGGGGAATTGTACCATCATCAACAACTGTAACACCTTTGGCAGCAATTTGTTGACCCAAAAGTCCGGCAAAAACAGAGGTTCTTTTGCGGTTAAAATCACCTTCTAAACCATGACCTACGGCTTCATGAAGCATAACACCTGGCCATCCATTGGCTAAAACAACATCGAATGTTCCTGCTGGTGCTGATTCTGCTTCTAAGTTTATGAGAGCCATACGCAAAGCTTCATCAGCAGCCATTTTCCAATTTTCTTCATGAATGAATTGGCTAAATGCTTGTCGTCCTCCACATCCATAAAAGCCATTTTCACGCCGACTACCTTCAGCAGCAACGACAGATATAGCAAGCCGCACAAGAGGACGAGTATCACGAATCAAATGACCATCTGCGCGTAAAATTTCGACGTGTTGCAGTGACCCCGCAAGAGAAACTGTAACTTGATGCAATTTATCATTTTTTGCACGTAAATAAGTATCAATTTTTTGTAAAAGAGCACTTTTTTCTTCAAATGATGGAGTCTCAAGGGGATTATGTGGTTGATAAAGTTTTTTATTTGTTTGTTGAGGCGCTGCGCTATAAGATTCCGCTTGATTATTATAGGTAACAGCTTTAGCTGCTTCACTGGCACGTTTGAGAGCAGCGGCTGATAATTCACTAGAGTACGCATATCCAGTAGCTTCCCCCGCAACAACCCGCAGACCAAATCCCATATCTTGATGAAATGAGCCGTTTTTAAGTTGTCCATTATCAAATAAAAGCGTTTCGCTTTCTGTATATTCAAGGTAGAGCTCGCCATCATCAGCATGATGAAGCGTTTCTTGTACAAGTGATTGCACTTTAGATGAAGCAATATCAAACTGTTCAATCAGTGATTTCATAAGAGCTATCCTATTTTCATGAGTACTTGGAAGATTTCCTTTTATCTTTTTTAGAAACTGTTGAGTGTGTTCTGAGGGTTTAATCATTCAATGTGCATAAATTTTATTTATGTTGGTAAAGTTACATAGGCTTGATGAAGACCTTGGAGATCAATGACGCCTCCAACAGCTTGCTCAGGAGTTGTAAAAATAAAGTAAGTTGCCATTTTTGCCTTAAAAAAGAGCTGTAATATGTCTTCTTTAAGAATCGCTTCAGCAACACAAGTATCACCAAGACAACGACGATATTCTAGTCTTCCCATATTTTTATCATCAATTTTAAGTCCAACACCAGGGCGTAACTCAACACGGATTGGAACAAAAACACGCATCAAAGCCCCCTGATTTTTAGGGAGTTTATAGAAGGTAACGCGCAGCGTAATGTCATAGCGATCTTGTGTGTGTACATTTTGTACAATCTCACATTGCAGATTAGGCGTTCCTGGTGGTAAAGAGCAGACTTTTGTCCATGCACCATAGGTTTGTGGAACAGGAACATCTTGCATATGAGGTGTTTGTGCCTGTGTAGAAATATTACAGAGTGTATAGATAATACCAACAGAGAAAGTTTTTTTAATCAATTTATAAAGTATCACAGAAAACCCTAACCACCGTATCATTACATTATTATGCATAGCTTTGTATAAAAAAGAATTCTCAAGCCGAAATTGTACCATAAAACCATTATCTTCCCAAACATATTAATCCGTATGCACAAAATAAAAGAGTATGTCTATGTCATAGAGGAGGACAAGACTTTTAGCGTTGCTTTATGATGTTTGGTATGATGTATATAGTAAGCTGGTCGTATGAGAAATAATATGCTAAAATAATAATGTGTTAAAATGTTGCAAATATTTTGACCTATTTGAGAAGGGGAGAGGTATTTTATATGTTTTCAAAAATCATTGTACTATTAATTGGTTTTTTTCTTATGCTAGACAGTATTTGTTTGTGGATGATAGAAATGAAAAAGGTTTTTGAGTGGAATGTCTATTTCAGGAGAATTGTCGGCTGCAAGTGGTAAATCAATTCCGCCAAAATCGGGTATTGGTGATTATATCACGTTATTAAAACCACGGGTTATGTCACTTGTCGTATTTACAGCTCTAGTTGGACTTGTTCTCTCTCCAGTTCCGATTAGTCCATTGTATGGTTTTTTAGCCATTTTGTGTATTGCTCTAGGTGGTGGTGGTGCGGGAGCGCTTAATATGTGGTATGATGCTGACATTGATGCAGTGATGGAACGTACCAAAAATCGTCCTATTCCCACCGGTAAAATCAGCTCCAAACATGCGTTTGTTTTTGGCATGTTTTTTTCTGTTTTTTCTGTGTTAATTATGGGAATCTGTATTAATTGGTTTGCAGCCCTTTTTCTTGCATTCACAATTTTCTTTTATGTCGTTATCTATACAATTTGGCTAAAGCGCATAACGCCACAAAATATTGTTATTGGTGGAGCATCTGGAGCTTTCCCACCAATGATTGGATGGGCTGTAACAACAGGGACAGTGAGTATTGAGAGTTTTTTATTATTTTTAATCATTTTTATGTGGACTCCACCACATTTTTGGTCTCTTTCTTTATTTTCATCTCTTGATTATGATGCAGCGGGTATTCCTATGATGCCTAATGTTCGAGGCGAACAATCAACAAAAAAACAGATTTTGTTTTACACTATCCTTATGGCCATCTGTGCTTCTGGACCTTATGTCATTGGTTTAGCAGGAATTTCCTATGGCATTTTTTCAACAATTTTGAGCATTGTTTTTATTTGTTTTTCGTATCGTTTATGGAAAGCCGATACACATGATGCAACGATTTTGATGGCAAAAAAGACGTTTTTCTTTTCGTTGTTTTATTTAGCCGCTTTATTCGGAGTTCTTTTAGTTGAAGCTCTCGTTTGGCATTTTGTTTTCATCTAGAACAGTGCAATAAAAAAGCGAATTAAAAATAACTTTTCCTGAAGAATATATGCTAAGAGAGAACCAAATATGATCCTATTCTCGAGGAAGGTAGTATTTCGCAGTTTTTTTCTTTATATCGTTTATATCATGCATAACAATAGTCTGGACAATAACCTGTTTGAAACTATTGTGAAAATTATAGATATTAAGGATGATTTATGTCTTTACTTCCTCCTTTAACAATGCGTCTTTGCGGACCACGTGGATTTTGTGCAGGGGTTGATCGCGCTATTCAAATTGTTCTTCTTGCATTAAAAAAATATGGTGCTCCAGTGTACGTTCGTCATGAAATTGTTCACAACCGCTATGTAGTTGAAGGATTGCAGCAACGTGGGGCTGTTTTTGTTGAAGAACTTGATGAGATTCCAGAGGAACATCGTAACCAGCCTGTCGTATTTTCTGCCCATGGTGTGCCAAAATCTGTATCAGAAGAAGCGCGTCGCTATAATTTGTTTTATCTTGATGCAACATGTCCGTTGGTTTCCAAGGTTCATAAACAAGCGATACGGCATCAACGGCATGGCCGTCATGTTATATTAATTGGTCATTCTGGTCACCCTGAGGTGATAGGAACAATGGGACAGCTTGAAAAAGGAGCTGTGACATTAATTGAAACGATTGAAGATGCTTTACATTATCAACCAAATGATCCGAATAAATTAGGATTTGTGACACAAACAACACTTTCTGTTGAGGATACAGCAGAGATTCTTGATGTTTTACAACGACGTTTTCCTGCATTAGAATCACCAGCTGCTGAATCAATTTGTTATGCTACCACGAATCGACAAGATGCTGTTAAAGCAGCAGCAATGGGAAGCGATTTATTTTTGATTGTTGGAGCGCCGAACTCTTCTAATTCGCGACGCTTAGTAGAGGTTGCTGAAAGATCTGGTGCGCAACAGGCTGTTTTAGTTCAGCGGGTTGATGAAATTGATTTTGATCATTTGGGAGCTCTTTCTGTTGTAAGTCTTTCAGCTGGAGCTTCTGCTCCTGAAATTATTATTGATGAAATTATTTCAGCTTTTCGTGCACGCTACGATGTTACAATAGAATTGGCTGAAACTGTAGTGGAAACGGAAATATTTTTGGTGAGTCGTGAATTACGTGATGTCACTTTAACAGCTCAAGATACGGCTTTTGTTAATGGCCAAGCTGAGATACTGAAAAACAAAAAAACAGGATCTCCTATAACGAAAGCAAAATAATGGCAGTTTATACAAATATTCATCCAAATGATTTGAAGGTATTTTTGTCACGTTATTCGGTTGGCTCACTTTTATCTTATCAAGGGATAGCGGAGGGAATCGAGAATTCTAATTTTATGCTGTATACGACAGAAGGGAGATTTGTTCTAACACTTTATGAAAAACGTATTTCAAAAGATGATTTACCTTTTTTTTGCAATCTTATGCTGCATTTAAGGCAGCGTGGAATTCCTTGCCCTCAACCAGTCGTGCGAAACGATGGGACAATGATTGGTGAATTAGCAGGGCGCCCTGCTGCTATTATTACTTTTCTGGAAGGAATGTGGATTCGTCAGCCCAAGATATGTCATTGTGGCGAGGTAGGAACGAGTTTAGCAAAATTGCATTTAGCAGGACAGGGTTTTACACTTAGCCGTAAAAATACTCTTTCTGTTATGGGTTGGAAATTATTGTGGGAACAGTGCAAAAAGAGCAAAGATAGATTGTTAAAAGAGCTTGAGCAAAAAATTAATAGGGAATTGTCTTTTTTACAAGAAAATTGGCCATCAAATTTACCAACAGGGATCATTCACGCTGATTTATTTAATGATAATGTCTTTTTTTTGAATCATCGTCTCTCTGGTGTTATAGACTTCTATTTTGCGTGTAATGATTTTTTTGCTTATGACTTGGCTATCTGTTTGAATGCTTGGTGCTTTGAACAGGATCATTCCTATAATCTTAGTAAAGCACGTAGGTTATTAGAAAATTATCAAAAAATAAGACCTTTAACACTTTTAGAAATGAAAACCATGATTTTATTAGCGCGTGGTGCTTCTTTACGTTTTTTACTCACACGCCTTTATGATTGGTTTTATACACCACCAGAGAGCTTTGTCGTTAAGAAAGATCCATGGGAATATTGGCATAAGCTTTGTTTTTTCAGTAATATAAGTTCATTGAGTGAACTAGGTTTGTAAATTGTATGTTAAATCAACAAAAAGTCGTTGAAATTTATACAGATGGTGCTTGTTCCGGTAATCCTGGGGTCGGAGGATGGGGAGCAATTTTACGCTGGAATGGACATGAACGTGAACTTTATGGTGGAGAAATACAAACAACCAACAATCAAATGGAACTGATGGCAGCAATTCATGCGTTACAGGCACTTAAAGAATCTTGTTCTATCGATCTTTATACAGATTCAGTTTATGTCCGCAACGGAATCTCTATGTGGCTTGAAGGTTGGAAGAAGAATAATTGGCGTACTATATCAAAAAGTCCTGTAAAAAATAAAGAGTTGTGGCAGGCTCTTGAAGAGGTTTGTTCTCGTCATACTATTCGATGGCATTGGGTAAAAGGGCATGCAGGGCACCCCGATAATGAACGGGCAGATGCTCTTGCGCGGAAAGCAATTACTGAGTATCGCCAAAACGGATATTTTAAGAAATAGCCCTTTCTGTAAACCTTCCTCTTTATTACCGAATACTAAGTAGGGATGTTTATCTATTAAGTGTAAATGTACCACTTAAAGCGTGATTTTTAAAAGAAACTGTATAAAAAACTTTGTCGTTTGCTTCATCTGGCATGAAATAGATTGGAGCCTTAAAGAGTGTATAGTTGGTGTTTTCACTTACTTTTTTTGCTGGTCCAATTTGCATTTCTCCTCCATCTAAAAAGAGAGAATGAGGGGGAATTTCATAATTATTGTGTATTTTGATAAAGAGAGTGTTTATCTTTTTTTCAGCGTTTATTTTAATTTCATGATGCGTTGTACGGGGTAAGGCATCTTGAGCTTCCTTTAACAAGGACAAAGGAAGACGTTTGTTTTTTTGAATAGATGGAGAAAAATCAAAATTAACAGTAAACGGAAGGCAGATTTTGTAACATAATCCAATAGTTAAAGTACCACTTAAATTGTTGCTTGAACCGGAAATCCTGAAAGGTAATACGACTTTATCTTTATAGCCGAATGACCAGTCATTTTCTGTTTCATAGAGCTGTGGCGTAGGATAAAAGATTTCATAAGAAACCTGTTGGTTGAAGTGAAAAAATGCTGCTATGCCTGAATTGCCTGGATTACGCCAATAGGTTTTCCATTTTGGTTTAAGAGCAATTTCAATAATACCGTCTCTTATTCCAGAAGGAGAGGGTTCGCTAATAGCTAATCTGATACCCCCACCATCTGATTCATACCAAGATGTTGCAAGAAGAGATGCGTTTTGTTTTGTTTGAGCTCTGATAGGAAAATTGAGTAATTCTAAAATTGTGAATGTTAAGACTAAAGTAACTAAAAGTTTTTTATAAGAGCAAATTACACTATTTTGTGAACTTGTAAATGTTTGGATTTTTTTCATTGGAGCTTTATTTTCCTGTTGTACTAACTAGAGTGAATTTTATCATGTAAATTATGGAGAATAACAGATTGATGAAGCAGTGTAATGGCTTTTTGGGGGGACAGTTGCTTATAGCAATGCCAGGGATGAATGACAAACGCTTTATGCGTTCTGTTATTTATATTTGCGCGCATTCTGATGCTGGTGCTATGGGGATTATTCTCAATCAATTGCACCATATTGATTTTCCAGAGCTTTTGTTTCATCTTGGCGTCATAAACAGTGGCCAAAAAAAATGCCTTTCTGAACCAATAAAAAAGTTTCCAGTACGCTATGGTGGACCTGTAGATCCTTCACGGGGATTTGTTCTTCATTCTGATGATTATACTTGTGAAGAGACTGTTTCTATTGCAGATAAGATCTGTTTTACTGCAACGATTGATATATTAAAAGCAATCAGTTGTGAACAAGGTCCACAACATGCACTGATTGCATTAGGTTATGCTGGATGGAAAGCTGGACAGCTCGAGGCAGAAATTTCTACAAATGGTTGGTTAATTAGCTCTACATCACCTAGTTTTCTTTTTGAAAGTGATTTAAGCTGCAAATATAATGAAAGCTTACTCCGCATGGGGATTAACCCAACACATCTCACTTCTGAAATGGGGCACGCGTAGGATTTTATTTTATATTTCGAGTTTTTTGATTTTATACAATGTCCTATCCGCTCTGTACGGCTTTTCCATCATGTTTTTGCTATATAAGGAAAATGATTTTGAACGAGAGTGATTAATTCCTCGATAGAAACTGGCTTAGTTACAAGTGTGCTTTGAACATATTTACAGCCTTCTTGACGGAGGAAGATTGCTTCTTTTTCATTTTCAACGCCTTCTGCGATGATTTGCAAATTAAGATCGGTTGCCATATTGATAATGGACTTGAGAACAAGCTTTTTTTTGAGGGAATCTATAGAGATAAGTGAACGATCCAATTTAACCATGTCGAATGGATAACGCACAAGATAAGCCAGTGACGAATAACCTGTTCCAAAATTATCGAGTGCAAGATTCATTCCAAGAGCTTTAACTTGTTCAAGAAAGTGTGCTGATTGTTCAGGATTTTTTCTTAAAACAAACTCGGATATTTCTATCATCAAGCCCCCTTTATTGAGCGGGTGGCGAAGTAAAGTGGAGCGTAATTGACTGATGAAGCGAGGATGAACCATCTCTGTGCTAGGTAAGTTAATTGAAATAAAGAAAGATTGTTGGGAAAATTTTTCTTGTACATTTGTAAGATCAAGGACGGCATTATCGATAATAAATTGTGATAAATCCATAATGATTTGTTCATTTTCTACGATCTTGATAAAATCAGAGACATTTAATTTTCCATAATTTGGATGATGCCATTCTACAATTGTTTCAAAACCAATAATGTACCCATCTGATAAATTAAGGATAGGATGGTAGAGGATTTTTATTTCATTACGTTTTATGGCGTAATGAATATCTTTCCCCATAGTATTATGTTCGATGCCTAAAGTGCGAAAATTGGGGCGAAAAGGTTCAATATGGTTACCCCCCATTTGTTTTGCGCGGATCATTGCTAGTTCACTATCATCTAAAATATCTTTAGCGGTGGACCTACTTTCACTCCATGTGACGAGTCCAATTGATGTTGAAAGCATTATTTTTTTTTCTGTAAGTGAAATAGGTGCAGAAATTGTTTTGTGCAGATGATCTGCAAATGCTGCAATTTTCTGGGGTTCAGTTTCACTAAGTAAAATAATTGCAAAACGGTCAGCGGAAAGACGTGATAAGGTATCTTGAAAATTAATGAGGCGGCTTAAACGGCGTGCTGTGACGAGTAATACAGTGTCACCAACAGCTATGCCTAATTTGCGATTAATTTGACGGAAATTATCAAAGTCAATCATAAAGACAGTTGGTCTAATTTGGATATTTGCTTTAGCCAAAGAAGTATAGTTTTGTAGCCTGTCGAAGAAAATTTGTTGGTTAGGAAGTCCTGTTAAGCTGTCGTGAATAGCATCGTGCAACAAACGTTCTTCAGCTTTTTTGTGGTTGGTAATATTAACAATTGTTCCAATGACACGCGTAATTTTTCCATCTTTTTGCATAGCTGGTCGTGCACGAAGAGAGAACCAATGATAATAACCACCACCAGAAGAGAGCCGAAAAACTTGATCAATCCGCCCTTTTTTGTTTTTAAGAATAATGTCCAATATGGCTTGAAAGCGCTCACGATCATCGTGGTGCAATGCTGAAATCCAGTTGCGCATAGGACCATTGAGTTTGTGGGTTTCAGCCCCAAAAAGGGTTGCCATATTGGGGTGTACAACAATGCGATCACGCTCAACATTCCAGTCCCAAATAATGTTACCAGCTCCTTTTGCTGCAAGAACTTGTTGTTCAAGGTCAGAAAATATTCCTTCATGGAAAGCATCATTGGAAAAAGTTTGCTGCAAGACAGTAAAGCTAATAAGAAGGACAATGAGGACCAATCCCCCTGCTAACGCTGGCTGGATAATATCATTATTTAAATACCCTGCTATGCAGGCATAAGCTCCAACACACCAGAAGCTAATGAGCAGCCATGTTGGAATAAGCATGATTGCGCGGTCATAGCTTCGGATCGAAAAATAGCTGATTAAAATTATACCAAGTATGGCGGTAAGTCCAAAAGACAGACGAGCAATTCCAGCAGCTCTGGTTGGATCATAAATAGCAAATGTTCCCAAAGCACAAAGAGCGATGGTCCATATGATTGCACCATAACTGAAGTGATAGTGCCAACGGTTAAGGCATAGATAGGTAAAAAGGAAAATGAAAAGTGTAGCGGCAAGCGCTACTTCTGTACCAGCACGCCAGATCGGTTGCGTTGTTAAATTAATTGCAAAGAATTTATTTAAAAAGTTAAAGTCTATGCCAATATAAAAGAGTACGGCCCAAGCGATAGCCGCTGTTGCAGGAAAGAGTCCTGTTCCGCGAACGACAAAAAGAACGGTTAACAAGAGGGCTAAAAGACCAGATATACCAAGAAGAATACCATGATAAAGTGTATAAGAATTGATTGCATCTTTATAGGCTTCAGGTTGCCATAAATAGATTTGTGGTAGATTTCCAGAGTTAAGTTCAGCAACAAATGTAACGACAGCACCAGGGTTCAGTGTAATACGAAAGATATCAGAGTTTGCACTCGCTTGACGATCGAGAGAAAAGCCCTCACTTGGGGTAATAGATTGAATCCGCGCTGATCCGAGGTCTGGCCAAAGAAATCCTGAATGAGCCATACGATAATGCGGGGCAACAATAAGACGGTCGATTTGTTCGTCTGTTGGATTTGCAAGGGAAAAGACTGCCCAATTCCCAGAAAAATTTTCGCTTTTTGCTTGGACCTCAATACGCCATACAATACCATCTGGTCCAGGTGCTGTACTTGTTTGAAAAATAGTATCGTTTGTATGATAAATTTTTATTGCTTTTGAAAGATCAAGAGCTGCATCTTGAGAAGAAATTTTAACTGGTTCGATTGCATGCGCTAACGTAGGGTGGATAAAAGAACTGACAATTACAATGAAAATGATGTCAATGATTTTACGCAAACTCTTCACAATGTCCCACTCTCAGTATTATAGAATATTTAATTTCAATCTAGATTTTCGAGAAAAAACGTCCACCTTTATAATTTCTTCTACATAACAAGCGGTTATTATTTTCTTTTGAAAAGTTATAAGATGTTATACAAAAACATATTAATCTCTCATTTGCTTTAGTGAAGTTTGTATCTGATAGATTTTTATATTTTTGTAGGGCAAAACTAAACCATGGGTTTTCACATTTCATAGAGATAACTTCGCTTACCAATTACTTTATCACATGAAGCAGGGGTTTGGTAGTTTTGTACAGCTCTTTAATAAATATTTCCCAAACTTATTTAGTGAAAAGAACTTTCATGGTAAATTTTATTATAAAATCTTTGTATATTATGAGTGAGCTGTTTTATAAAGGCTTATATCTCCAATATGTGCGAAATTCTCAGGGAAAACTTTGTTTAATCTTGCTTTTTGTATGAAGAATTGATGTTAAATCATCAAAATTCATAAGGGGACCAACAGGTCCGACAGCAGCTAATGTTGGAGTAGAATGAAGACAAAGGCGATGCGCTAAATCAGTTAATCTTGCAGGAGTAATGAGATCTAAGCGTTCCATTGTTTCGGATATTGGAATTGGTCGACCGTAAAGAAGCATTTGGCGAGCAATGAGATGTGCTTGACTAGATGGGTTTTCCTGTGACATTGTGAGGTTAGCGCGGTATTGCGCTTGTGCTCGTTGAAGCTCATTGGCATGAATATTTTTGCTAGCTTTAGAAAGCTCATCAAGAATTACAGGAAGGAGTTCTTTTAGTTTTTTTTGTTCAGTGGCGGCATGAATTCCAAAAAGTCCAGTATCTGAAAATCCCCAATGAAAAGCATAAATAGAATAGCATAATCCCCGCTTTTCTCTCACCTCTTGGAAGAGACGTGATGACATACCTCCGCCAAGTATAATTGAAAGAATTTGAGCCGTATAAAAGTCACGTGCGTGATAAGCGCGCCCTTCAAAACCAAGAACCACTTGTGTGTCCATTAAATCGCGATATTCACGAAAGTCTCCACCAACATAATTAGCAAGAGTTGTCAGTGGTGCTGTTGCATGAGGACGAAAAGTGCTAAGGCGCTGTTCAACCTCTTGCAGAAAATCTTTGTGCTTTACAGCTCCTGCTGCAACGACGATCATACGGTCTGCACTATACTGCTGATTCATGAAATTATGGAGGTCAGCAGATGTAAATGATTGAATTGTTTTCTGAGTCCCTAGAATAGAACGACCAAGAGCCTGGTGACGAAAAGCTGTTTCAGTAAAGTGATCAAAAACAATATCATCAGGGACATCATGAGCGGCACCAATTTCTTGAAAAACCACCTGTTTTTCCCGTTCTAGTTCATTTTCATCAAATTTTGAACACATCAAAATATCAGCGAGAATATCAATAGCAAGCGGCACATCATTTTTAAGGACACGTGCAAAATAAGCAGTTGTTTCAGTACTGGTCGTAGCATTGATTTCACCGCCAACATCTTCAATATCAGTTGCAATCTGAAAGGCTGTACGGTTTTCCGTTCCTTTGAAAGCCATATGTTCGAGAAGATGAGCGATACCATGTTGTGTATAGGTTTCATTGCGTGAGCCAACTTTAACCCAAATTCCGAGCGCTACACTTTCAATTTGTTGCATTGTATGTGTGGCGATAGTCAAACCATTACTAAGGCGACTGATATCTACACGCATGTGTTTATGACTCCATTAAATAAGCCAAATACCTTATTGTTAAGGATATTGGAATATTGTTGATTTGACTCAATGCAGCTAACTTCAATAAGATGCACGCGATTTTAAAGAAATATAATCTTTTACTATTTTTTCATCATTCGCAAGACTTATAAAACGTTCTTCGCGTTTCATTAAATCGTTGATATAGGATGGAGTGGGGGCATTAATTCCACAGGCATTTTTGATAGCATCAGGAAATTTAGCAGGATGAGCGGTGGCAAGGACGATCATTGGAATATGTGGTTGCTTATTTTCGCGTGCTACTTTAAGAGCAACAGCTGTGTGTGGATCAGCGAGATAGCTGCTTTCTTTATAAACATGGTCAATCATTTGAGCTGTTTCAGCTATGTTGCTTTTTCCAGCAGAAAATAGAGAACGAATATTTTTAAGCTGTTTTTCATCAAGATGGAAACATCCTGATTTTCTTAAGTTTTCCATTGCACAGCGAATCCATACAGGATCACGTTCGCCACTTTCAAAGAGCAAGCGTTCAAAATTAGAAGAGACTTGAATGTCCATGGACGGTGATGTTGTGTGGATTATTGGTTGTGTTTCATAAATACCGCTGGTTAATGTGCGTGCGAGAATGTCATTATCATTCGTTGCAATGATGAGCTTTGCGATTGGTAATCCCATACGGGCTGCAACATAACCTGCAAAAATATCACCGAAATTTCCAGTAGGAACAGTAAATGAGACGGCTCTATCAGGAGCACCAAGGGAGAGTGCAGATGAAAAATAATAAACAATTTGCGCCATGATACGTGCCCAATTTATAGAGTTAACACCTGAAAGCGCTGTTTTTTGTCGAAAATTATGATCGTTAAACATTGCTTTGACAAGTGCCTGGCAATCATCAAAGTTTCCGTCAATAGCAATGGCATGAACATTACTGCTTTGATTAGTCGTCATTTGTCTTTGTTGAATAGGTGATACGCGTCCTTTGGGAAACAAAATGAAAACGTCTGAATGTTTTCTTCCAGCGAAGGCTTGTATTGCCGCACCCCCAGTATCACCTGATGTGGCAGCAATAATTGTTGCTCGTTTGTTTTTTTTAGTGAGAACGTAATCCATTAATCTAGAAAGAAACTGCATTGCAACATCTTTAAATGCCAAAGTAGGACCATGAAAAAGTTCAAGGATAAATTCATCTGTTTTAGTTTGTAGCAATGGACAGATTGCAGGGTGATTAAAAGTGGCATAAGATTCAGCAATCATATTTTCAAAAGCTGTATATTCGATTTCATTATTTACAAAAGGCCAAAGAATTGTTTTAGCAATTGTCGCATAGGATTGACCGCGAAGCGCTCGTAATGCATTAGGTGATAATTGAGGAAAATTTTCTGGTAGATAAAGTCCACCATCATGAGCTAAACCAGTCATGATTGTTTCAGTAAAGCCTAGAATAGGGGCTTTACCTCTTGTGCTAATATATTTCATGAATCTTTTCTTTCATTTATTTGCAGTAAAATGATGAAATTATATATTTCATGTTTTTAACAATATTCAAATTATTAAATGAATGAAAGTTTGTTTGCTTATGCTTATAAATAATAAAAAATCAATGGTAAAAGAAACAGCAACATTAGAACTTTTAGATATTTTAATTATAACATATTGAATATTAATGATTTTTTTGTAAAAGAAAAAACAACTCTGTTCTTCATGAGGTTTATAAGTTGTATTATTTGCTGAACATTATGATTGTACAAAAAAACATCTAACGCATAAATTTCAGAAACTTAATGACGGGTTTTTATTTTTTCTCCTAACTTTATATATTCAACAACGCCTGTGGTAATTAAACTTTGTGAAGTCGCATATTATGATTTATATTGAAGGATTTACGAAATAATTTCATAATATTTTTTGTGTAACTTGTGGATTAATGGCTTTATTTAGTTTAAATTATCAATTTTCACGCTAATGAGTTATTATATTTATACTAAACTATATTATAAATAATAAAAAAAAGTCATCTATGGGAAGCATAAAGAAACCTGCCCCAATTATTTGAGGCAGGTTGTAATTTAAAGATTTATTTTAGAAAAAATAAACAGATAATTGAAATTACTTTGTTTTTCCTATTCCTATTCCTATTAATCCACTGAATAGAGCCATAAGAAACCCAGTGAAAGCACCAAAAATCATAGCTCCTATTGTAGTAAAAGTGCCTATTGTAATGGGATCAAATACTTTCTGAAATTCTCCTTCAATAGCGTCTTCATTTTCAACCCCATGTTTTAAAATTGGAACATAAAGAGTAGCAATATTGATTGTTTTCTTTTTTACCTGCTCTATTAAAGAAATATCTTCTTGTTGTGCGTTATTGCTCAAATGACTTGCATGAACATTCAGAATTTGTGCAAAAGAGAAAGCAATTGCTATAAGAATACTCAACATATGATTTTTAAACACTTTAATCATAATTTCACCTCAAATATTTTAAAATTTTAATAAAGAAACCTTTTGGTATTACCGATAAATAAGATTGGTACATTATGTATTTTACTTAATATAAATAACAAATAATTCGGTTATACTCAGGTACTATATTGAGAAATTTTATATATAAACGTTCAGCGAGTGCGGAATTGTTTTATTACCCACGCTAAGAACATGCCCACTATAGATGCTCCATATCCAGCTAACATTGCAATACCAAAAGTTCCTAATGTAATGGGCTCAAGCACTTTCTCAAATTTTCCTTCAACGGGAGTATCTTTTGTTTCTCCATAATTTAGACTGGGAACATAGAAAGCTGCAAGACGAGTTGCCTTCTCTTGTACTTGTTCTATTACAGAAACATCTTCTCGGGGTGCGTTATTGCTCAAATGACTTGCATGAACATTCAGAGTTTGTGAAAGAAAAAAAGCAGTCACTATAAAAGTATTTAATATATAACTTTTAAACAATTTTTTCATAATTTCGCCTCAAATACTTTCTATTTTAAATATAAAAAGATGAATAAATAAATATAGAATATAAGAGTTTTACTTATAATTATATTTTATACAAAATATAATTATTTTGACTTTTTAGTAAAAGGTTTATTTAAATATTGATACGATGTCCTTTACCAATCCTACGAGAAAACTTACTACATATCCAATAACAAAAACTCCTACTGCTATAGTAAGAGGCTCAGCCACCACCTTTTCCACTTTTCCTTCAATGACATTTCCATTTATTGTTCCATAACTTACTGTTGGAACAGAGAAAGCAGTTGTACCAACTGTTGCATATGTTACATTTTCCGTTACGCATTCAACACTTTCTTTTTGAGTGTTGTTACTCGAATAATTTGCATGAACATTCAGAGTTTGTGAAAGAAAAAAAGCAGTCGCTATAAAAATACTTAATGAATGTTTTTTTAATACGTTAACCATAATTTTACCTCAAAATATCATCTAATTTTTATTAACATGTAAAAGATAATTTTATTTGCAAATACTTATTAATAGAACAAAAATAAATACAAATCATATTATCATATTACATAGTACACACGCCATATACTACATTATGAATCAATAATCAAGAATAAAATGTCTACATTGTGTGTTTTACTATATATGCATAACTGAATTATATATTATATTTTATTTTCTAAAAGTGTTTTTGATAAATTTATATATGTATATTTATGTTTTAAAATTGGTATAATTTATCAAAAAGTCTTATTTTAAAAGTGGTAAATATATATAATTACAGAAGAGAACAATTTATCAGGATAAAAGAAGACTTTTTGTGTATTTTTAATTGTCTATATTTTTTATGATTTTTTTTGCTTTATAAATTAGGTGAATAATAAAGAGTATGAGTATATTTTGCATTGATAAATAATACAATAGTGAATAATAAAAACACTCCTTATAATCGATATAAGATATTTTGTGAATTTTGTTTCAATGTATTAAAGGAATAAATGATTAATACCAATTTTATTAATAATAAAATTATAAAAAATGGATATAAAAATCATAATTATCAATATTTTATTTAAATAAAATTATAGTTATTTTTATATTTTTATCCATAGTGATGATTATTATAGATGATAGGCTCTAAATTTCATATTAGTATATTCAATTGTTATAATTACATTGTTCTTATCTATAGAAGATAAGAGTATGATTCAATCTTAAGGTCTATCAATTTTGTATTTTTTTATGATACGAAGAAGAATGTATATTTTTTTAGCGTAAGTGAAATCTAAATTGAGGAAAGATAAAGATTTCACCGATTATAATAATGATACAAGAGTATTATTTATAATACCGAGCCGCTTTAATCAGGTCAAGGTATCTTGATAAGAGTGCTCCTTAATTAAGCATACGCATTGATAGATCTCCAGAGAGCTTTTTATGATTGATCCTGCCATACTGCCATTGCCTCTAAAACTTCTAGTAAATGAGCATGTTTGGCTATAACCGTTTCAGCACCAGCTTCTGCAAGTACATGAGAGTGCCCAAGATAACTATGTGATCCTCCAGTAAAGCCGATGACGCGCATGCCCGCTGCAGATGCTGCATGTACGCCATGAAGTGAATCCTCTATAACAATAGTATTTTGGGGATCAGCGTGTAACTGTTGTGCTGCGAAAAGAAAAACATCAGGAGCTGGTTTTGTTTTTTTTGTTCCAACTTCAGGAGCAGAAAATATTTTATTTTTATCATCAAAAAAACTGTACAAATCAACGATAGTAAGCATCTCTTTGATATTTATGCTTTTTGCATTAGAACAGATACAGTAGGGATAAAGAGTTTGAATGTTCTCTATTGCTTCTCTTATCCCATCAAGAGCATGTAAATCAGTTTTTATTTGTGCTCGAAAAAGATTTGACATTTGATTTATGAGATGAGCAGAGACTGGTTTTCCTGTTTCTTGTTCAACTTGTTTAAGGATATCTAGAAAGGCCAGCCCTGAATAACGTTCCCCTAATTCTTCAGGTGATATGTTATATCCTGTTTCTTTAAGCAATTGAGATCCAATTTTTGCTGCGAGATATTCAGAGTCTACTAAAACTCCATCACAATCAAAAATAATGAGATCTATCTGAGGCATGAGATATTCCTTTAATATATTATCGTAGTTTAAAAATTTTTATAAAAATGCCATTGAGACGATTTTATTTCATTAAAATATGATTTGAAAGTGATTCTTATTCATGTAACAAAATAAAAGATACGAGAACAGCACATTGAAGGGAAGAAAATAAGGATTTATCAGTATAAAATTTCCTTATTTTTCCTGAAATAATAAAAATACGTATCACTTTTATGAGGATTTTAACGATACATTTACTCTATTTTGTAAATATGGATTGGTAATGCGGGCCTATAAACCATTTAGATTGATTATAGGGTAAATTCAGTTCATTTCGTTGGGTTTTTCATGACAGTTATTCAGCTTCAAAAAGATTTTGTTCACACTCTTTCACGGGTACCATGGCGCAATAAAATTTTCAAAGGGGATTGTGTTGCAGTCTTGGAAAAACTTCCAAAACATTCAGTGGATATGATTTTTGCTGATCCACCTTATAATCTACAATTAGATGGTGCTTTATATCGTCCAGATTATTCGCTTGTTGATGCGGTTGATGATGCATGGGATCAGTTTGAGAGTTTTGCTGCTTATGATGCTTTCACACGCGCATGGCTGCTTGCTTGCCGTCGTGTCTTGAAACCCAACGGGACAATTTGGGTTATAGGATCTTACCATAATATTTTTCGAGTTGGTACGACATTGCAAGATTTAGGTTTTTGGATGCTTAATGACATCGTTTGGCGTAAAAATAATCCGATGCCTAATTTTCGGGGGCGCCGCTTTCAAAATGCTCATGAGACGCTTATTTGGGCTGTCCGAGATCAAAAAGATAAAAAATATACATTTAATTATGACGCCTTAAAAGCTGCGAATGAAGATCTACAAATGCGTTCAGATTGGCTTTTCCCTCTGTGTACTGGTGCCGAGCGTTTAAAAGATGAGGCAGGGCGTAAATTGCACCCAACACAAAAGCCACAAGCATTATTAGCCCGTATTATTATGGCTTCTAGCAAGCCTGGTGATGTTATTCTTGACCCGTTTTTTGGTTCAGGGACGACAGGTGCTGTTGCCAAACTTTTAGGGCGTGATTTTGTAGGTATTGAACGTGAGCAAGACTACATTGATGCAGCCTGTGAGAGGATTGCAGCGGTTAAACCTTTAGATAAACCAGAATTAGCAATTTTGGATAAGAAAAAAGCAGAACCGCGTGTCGCATTCAATAGTTTACTTGAAGCAGGTTTACTCCATCCAGGGGAAGTTCTTTATGATCGCAAGAAGCAAGTATCTGCTATTGTAAGGGCTGATGGTACGGTTATGCATGGTGGTGAAGCCGGTTCTATTCATGCAATGGGACGAAAGGCTCAACAATCACAAAGCTGTAACGGTTGGACTTTTTGGTATTATGAAGAAAATGGACGATTGAAATCGATAGATGACTTAAGAATGATAATACGTTCACAGATGTTAAAAACTGGTGTTTTATGAAGGACTAATCTAGCTGTATCATTATTGTATCCGCGAGCTCTAATGTTGCACTTTCATATTTAGGTAATTTATCAAAAATATATTTACTGGTTTCTTAAATGTTTTTTATTCACATGTCCTCCTGTTTATGACCTGTAAGAAAATGTTTTTATGGTTCATGATTAGGGGGAAATAAGGAAGATCGCTCTATTTGAGGTTTTTATTCAAGTTTCAGGATAGGAATTATCATTATAAATCAATGTGTTTTATGAAAGAATGTTATGGATTAAATTAAAAAGTTATTTTAATCGAAAAGAATGAGGGATCGCTACGGAAATAGCTTTTTTCATGACAGTAGGCAGTGCTTCTTCAGCAAGATTCTGGATATCGCACCACCAGCCATTTTCACGATTTATTTCATGAACACAGCTAGTATAGTAAACATCAAGTTTGAGGGAAAAATGGGTAAAGACATGCGTAATTTGTCCTTTGAACTGCCAATTGGCGATAAAGGGAGCGTTTTGGAGTCCATTTTCATTGTTTATTCCAATATTGTTAGGGATTTGGGTCATTCCACCGAGCAGTTTTTTATCCTGTCGTTTTTCTAAATAAATTTGTTTATTTTCATTAAGTACAACAAAAGCAACACCAGTTTTTGAAGGGCGTTCTTTTTTAGGAGCTTTGACTGGAAAAGACTCCATTATTTTCATCTTTGCAGCTCTACACAAATTTTGAAGAGGGCAGAGATAACAAGATGGTTTACGTGGCGTACAAATGGTTGCTCCCAGATCCATCATCGCTTGAGCAAAATCTCCAGGGCGATTTAAAGGAGTTATTTTTTGTGTTTTTTCTCTGATTTCGGCTTTTGCTTTTGGCAATATTGAAGCGATAGCAAATAAACGGGTTACAACGCGTTCAACATTGCCATCAACAACTGCTACAGGGTGATTAAAAGCGATTGCGGCAATAGCTGCAGCAGTGTACTCTCCAATACCGGGAAGAGTTCGCAATATTTTTACGGATTGTGGAAATTGTCCTCCGTAGTTTTCAACAAGCTGTTTAGCACAATTTATAAGATTACGTGCACGTGAATAATAGCCAAGTCCAGCCCATGCTCTCATGATATCCTCTTGTGAAGCTTTCGCTAAAAAAGAGAGATTAGGCCAAAGTTTCAGAAATTTTTGAAAATATGGTTTCACGGCTTCGACAGTTGTTTGTTGAAGCATGATTTCAGAAAGCCAAACTTGGTAAGGATCAGGGCGAACTCCTTGTCTTTGTTCCTCTGGGGTAATACGCCATGGTAAATGTCGGTGTTTTTGATCATACCAAGAAAGGAGGCGTGAAGAAATTTCATGCATGATTGTTTTGAACCACAGGGAGATATAAAATGCAAAAGAAAAAAACATCTGTTTTACAAATCAGTTTTTTCTTTTTCTCCTATTATAAAAGCTTTGGTTAGCTAAGAATTGGACTTTGTTGATATTTGATGAGATATTTGGGGGAAAAGTTTTTCAAATGAAAGAAATGTTTGTAATTTAGGACATGACTAAATGTTGATTTAGAAAAATGAGCAAACGATTTAAAAAGCGCCATTTTTATTCTCTTTCTGAGACGGTATCTAAAATGCTTGATCCAGTTTTATGTAAACGGACAGGCCTTAATGTCGCACTTATAGAGCATTGGCCACAGATTGCAGGTCATGGTATAGGTGAACATACAATGCCGCTTAAAATTATTTGGAAACGTCGGGCTAATCAGGATGACGTTTTCCAACCTGCAACACTTGTTGTGAGCTGTGAAGGATTTTCTGCTTTAAAACTGATGCATGAAACCGATGAATTGCTTCATAGAATAAATGTTTTTTTTGGATATATTGCCATTGATCGTATCAAGATTGAACAAAGATGTATATCTGTTTTGAAGAATCACTTACCGATGAAGCCTAATCCGAGTGAAAAAGACAAAAAACGTATAGAAAAAATGCTTAAAGAGGTTGAAGATGAAAATTTACGCCAATCACTTTATGAACTTGGTTGTTGCATTTTTGCAGAAAAGAATAATAAATAGAAAGCTATTTTACATCTTTTCCTTTAGTCTGTAAGAGGGTGTTAAGTTCTTATTTGTTCAATAACAATAGAAAAGTATTATTTATGATAAAATGTCGTTCTTTTTTGTCTGTTGGGATGATTTTTCTTTTAACGGTCGTTGTACAGATCGGTGCAACTGTTGTTTTTGCTAGGGGTACTAAGCCAATTTCGACTGTTGATATGGCTGAACTTCTTCAATCTGGAAAGGTTAAGGATAGGTTTGAAGGAGAAAAGAATGCACCAGTAACAATTGTTGAATATGCTTCATTGACATGTATTCATTGTGCATATTTTTATAATGATATACTTCCACAAATTCGTAAAAAATATATCAAAACAGGAAAAGTAAAACTTATTTTCCGAGATTATGCTTTTGATCCTCGAGCAACAGCGGGATTTATGCTGGCGCGATGTGCACCAGAAGATCGCTATTTTCCTTTGATAGAGGTTTTATTTCAAAAACAGCAGGAGTGGGTTTGGGAAAAAGATGCTTTAACACCCTTGAAAAAAATTGGTTTAATGGCCGGCTTTACGGCTGAAAGTTTTAATGCTTGCCTTAAAAATCAGTCCATTTTAGATGAAGTGAATGCATCCTTTGAGCGTGGTCAGGAGCTTGGTGTTACAGCGACACCGACATTCTTCATTAATGGTAATAAGTATGAAGGTGTTATGTCAGTAGAATCCTTCTTTTCGGTGATTGATAGTTTTCTTAAAAACTAATCTTCTTTCTAGGAAGTGGGTATTGATACTTGTAGCCGTTTTTCTTTTGGAAGGATTAGTTTTACGCATTTCTGAAGCAATATTTTTTTGTTTAGCCAATTTTGGATTGAAGCATTGCTTTTTAATAATTAGCTTCAATCAAGTGATGTTTTGATGCTGAGATGGGAGGATTTGTATGATGACAAAATGGATTTATAGTTTTGGTGATGGTAATGCAGAAGGAAGTGCTGGGGAGCGCAATCTTCTCGGCGGCAAAGGGGCTAATTTAGCAGAAATGAGTAATCTTGGTCTTCCTGTACCTCCTGGATTTACTCTGACGACAGAAGTTTGTAATTTTTATTATGCACATGATAGGTCATATCCGAAAGGATTACAGGAAGCTGTTAAACAAGCGCTTAAATGTATTGGTGAACAAACGGGGCGTGAATTTGGTAACGAAAAAAGGCCGCTTTTACTCTCTGTTCGCTCTGGAGCTCGTGCTTCTATGCCAGGAATGATGGATACGGTCCTTAATCTTGGTATGAATGATAAGACTGTACAAGCAATTGCTTTACAAGCCAATAATGAACGCTTTGCTTATGACAGTTATCGTCGTTTTATCCAAATGTATTCTAATGTTGTTTTGGGATTAGATCATTCGTACTTTGAAGAGATTCTTGATGAGTCAAAAGCACGCAATGGTTATAGTGTTGATACAGAGATGACGGCAGCTGATTGGAAAGATGTTATTCTTTCTTATAAAATATATATTGAAGAGAAGTTAGGAAAGCCTTTTCCACAAGATCCTGAGCAACAGTTGTGGGGAGCAATTGGGGCAGTTTTTTCAAGTTGGATGACTGCACGTGCAGTTACTTATCGCCGTTTACATAATATTCCTGAAAGTTGGGGAACGGCAGTTAATGTGCAAGCTATGGTTTTTGGCAATATGGGAGAAGATTCAGCAACGGGTGTTGCTTTTACACGCAATCCATCAACAGGGCAAAAAGAACTTTACGGTGAGTTTTTAGTTAATGCTCAGGGTGAAGATGTTGTTGCGGGTATACGTACTCCCCAGAATATTACAGAAAATGCACGTATTGTTGCAGGTTCAAATAAACCATCATTGGAAAAAATCATGCCGGAGGCTTTTTTGCAGTTGTGTCAGATTGCACAGAAGCTTGAACAGCATTATCGTGATATGCAAGACCTCGAATTTACCATTGAAAAAGGTAAATTATGGATGTTGCAGACCCGTTCAGGCAAGCGAACGGCACGTGCGGCTTTAAAAATGGCGATTGAAATGGTTGAAGAGGGATTAATAAGCCGTGAAGAGGCGGTATTGCGAATTGATGCAAAATCGCTTGATCAGCTTTTACATCCAACACTTGATCCCAAAGCAGAGCGTTTTGTTATTGCACGCGGATTACCTGCTTCTCCAGGAGCAGCAACGGGTGAAATTGTTTTTACTTCAGAAGAGGCAGAAACTGTATCTGCAGAAGGTCGTAAAGTTATTTTGGTGCGTGTAGAAACAAGCCCAGAAGATATTCATGGGATGCACGCTGCAGAAGGGATTTTAACGACACGTGGTGGTATGACAAGTCATGCAGCGGTTGTTGCACGTGGTATGGGAAAGCCATGTATTTCAGGTGCTGGTAATGTACGGATTGATTATAACACAAACACAATGTTTGCTTCAGGACAAAACTTTAAAAAGGGTGATGTCATTACAATTGACGGTGGAAGTGGAGAAATTTTCAAAGGGAAGGTTGCTATGTTGCAACCTGAGCTTTGTGGAGATTTTGCAAAATTGATGGAGTGGGCTGATGAGATGCGGCGTATAAGAGTTCGCACGAATGCTGAAACACCATCTGATGCACGTATGGGGCGTTCCTTTGGAGCTGAAGGTATTGGACTTTGCCGCACAGAACATATGTTTTTTTCTGGTGAACGTATTATTGCCATGCGTGAAATGATTTTAAGTAATGATGAAAGTGGGCGTCGTAAAGCATTGGATAAACTTTTACCAATGCAGCGCTCAGATTTTATTGAATTATTTGAAATTATGTCTGGTTTGCCTATTACTATCCGCTTACTAGATCCACCATTACATGAATTTTTACCAAAAAAGGATACAGAAATTCTTGATGTTGCAACGGCTATGGGGGTATCTGCTGATGTACTTTCTGAACGCGCGCAGCAGTTGCACGAATTTAACCCTATGCTTGGATTACGAGGATGCCGTTTAGCTATTACTTATCCTGAAATTGCAGAAATGCAAGCACGAGCTATTTTTGAAGCAGCAGCAGAAGCTGCTCAAAAAACTGGCTCTCCTGTTCTGCTTGAAATCATGGTACCGCTTGTTGCGCTTAAATCTGAACTTGATTTTGTAAAAGCTCGTATTGATCAGGTTGCTAGTGAAGTGATGACGGAAAAGGGAAGAAATATTCAGTACATGGTTGGGACGATGATTGAGCTTCCAAGAGCGGCTCTTCGAGCAGATGAAATAGCTGAAACAGCTGAATTTTTTTCATTTGGAACAAACGATTTGACACAAACTACTTTTGGAATTTCACGTGATGATGCTGCTCCCTTTTTAGAAACCTATTTTCAAAAAGGACTTTTAGAACAAGATCCTTTCGTATCGATTGATCGTGATGGGGTAGGGGAGCTTATTTCTATTGCTGCACAGCGAGGTCGTTCTCGACGTGAAAAAATTAAACTGGGAATTTGTGGTGAACACGGAGGTGATCCTGCGTCTATTACTTTATGTGAAGAAAATGGTTTGGATTATGTTTCATGTTCTCCTTTTCGGGTGCCAATTGCGCGTTTAGCAGCAGCACAATCAGCTCTTGTAAAAAAAATATAAAAAGATTTTGAGTTTTTTATTCAATAGTAGTTTTCTTGTATTTAGCTAGCTCATAGCGGATGTGCTTCCTTATTTATTACAAATATTTCATTCCTCTGCGAATGTCTCTTGTAATAGATAAGAAAATGAGTTCATCGTGATTCATGATGAAAAAAGTTGAAACGACAGAATCTTATTCTTGATAGTTCTTTTTAAAGTGGCAAAAACGATGAATGATCATTTTAAATCAATATTTTGATTACGGTGCGTAGAATAAATTGCACGTGCTTTCTATTTTATGCACTAAAAGGAAAATCCTCTAGGATACATTATGCGTTATAGGGTGAAAGAGAAAATTATACTTTTTATGCATTTATAAAAATAAAGCAGTATAGAATACATTACTGCCATGGTTTCAATTTTTACTCTATAAAATCGACGCTTCTTTCAGTTCAACAAACCAACTTCTCGCATTTTCATTAAAACTGTGTGATCAGTTTTACCTGTTATCGGAAGATCAAACATTTTTTGAAACTGTTTTAAGGATTCTATTGTCTTTTGATCTTCTATACCAGTGACAATAACTTCGTGATTACCAAAAATACGTAAAGCTTTTTGCACTTGTATAATATCTGCAACAAGAGGCTCTGAAACAGTTTCTTTTAAGTGCGGCATATCTTTTGGTTTTGTTGTTTCATGTGCTATTTCTATTTCATTACGTTTAATTAATAGCGCAATTTCATCTGTTGCTGTATTGGGTAACAGATTATTTTGCATTTCGTGAGCAGTTTGTTGTTTCCAAAGTGCTATGGCACGACGCATTTTAGGTCCCTCTATTCCATCTAAAGGGCCATCATAAAATCCTAGCTTTGCCAGCTTCTTCTGCATTTTTAGTGTGTTTTCTGACAAAGCAGGTGAAGATAAATTTTTGTGTAGAGAGCTTTGAAAAGATACAGAAGGGTCTCGAGAAACAGCGTGAAGTTTTGCTTCTTTCTTGGATAAAGTAGAATTTTGCTCTATATATGGAGCAAATGGGAACTTCATTTTAGTAAAAATATCTTGGTGTATTATCATTTGTGAAAATAAAGCATTAAATGAAACAAATCCAAAACTAATAGTAAAAAGAATTAATCCAACAAAAAATAAAGTATTTTTTCTTGTATAAAAACAAAGTTTTTTTGCTATCCAAAAAAGAAAATAACTAATTACAAGAAAAAATGTTATAACGATACTACTATAGTATTTACGCTGTTTTAATTTTTTTGTTCTGTGTTGTTTTCGTTGTTTTGCCATTATTTTATTTGTTTATTTCTAATAGAATGATTATAAGTTATTTTCATTTTCACTAAGAGGAAGACTTATCTACGTCATTGCTCTTTCTTTTAAATTATTAATAAATAAGCTTTTTTTATGAATGTATAAGCTGATAAATCAATAATAGCTCTCATCCAAATTTTAAAATCTCATATTATACAGCATTTTTGACTATATAAAAAATCCTTCAACTCTACGATACTATTTACATTCGTAAGAGGCATCGTCACATATCATCATCTAAATTGAAAGTTTTATGTCACTTCCTTATTTTTTGCGCAGATATTTTGTAGTCTTTGAAATCAAAATTGAACCACATCTACTTATCCCATTGTATCGCTGATAGCATTATGTGACATTTTTCAAATGTTTTACATTTACATAGGTTTATATTTTTACCCAATGCTGGTGGATAGCATTATATTCTCATATAAATTTATTTTCCTAATATTTGATAAATATCAACGGATGAGATTTAAAATATCTGCAAAAACAGGTTAGCTGTTTAATCTTTACAACCTGATAGAGTGTCTTTTTATAAAAAAGAAAATTGCAATATGAAGTATTGTAATTTTTATGCATTTTCATGGTTATTAGGTATAGTTTTTTGTCGCAATTACATCTAGTTTCATTATATGTGATGAAGAGGGCCAATTAGCATATTTTAACGCTCTTATTTTTACTACGCAGTTTTTATGTTAATTTTTTAATGAAAAGTTAATACATCCCGTTTTTGTACAGCTACTTCATATCTTATTATGACGCAGTTAATGCTGTAAATTTGATAAAAGAATCGTTTTATAAAGAGGAATATAAAATACTGATTTTGTTTTATCTACAATTGCGGTGCGTTGGTTGCTTATGATACGTTTTTTGATCAAATTATTATTATTTTTGTTTTTCATTTTTGTCATTATTTCGTTTTTCGTAGAAAAGCCGAGCAATTATCATTCTCCTACCCAAAGAGATAATGAGACAAGAACGAGTGATGTGATTATTGCTTTTAAGGAAGCTTTAAATGATTTAGGAAAATTCTGTGACCGTAATATAGAAGCCTGCAAAGTAGGAAAGTCCTTTTTAAGCTCACTTGGAGAACGTGCGTATTATGGCGCAAGGGCAGCTTACGAATATTTTGGACGCCTCTTAAATGATAAACGTATAGAAGATCCTCCTCCAAATATTATACCCAAAAAAGGGACATAAGAATCCACATAAAAACAGAAGCATATGAAGCTGAGAACGTTATCTTGCAATAAAAAATCTTTAGCGCTCACGATCGGTGTTATGCTAAGAAGCATGATTATTTATCTGTCAAGAAAGTATATGTAATATGATCGTCAATGTAAAATAGGACTGAAATTATGGCAGAAACGATTGAAAATATTATAGAAAATTTTTCTCTCCTAGACAATTGGGAAGATCGTTATCGCTATGTGATTGAATTAGGCCGCGAATTACCACCTTTTCCAGAAAATGCTCGAAATGATGCACACAAAGTGCCCGGATGTGTTAGCCAAGTCTGGCTGTTATCTTCACGTAATAATTCAGACAACCCAATATTAACATTTCAAGGTGATTCTGATGCCCATATTGTGCGTGGGCTAATTTACATTCTTCTTGCCTTCTATTCAGGCAAAAAAGCTTCTGAAATTCGCAATGCTGACGCCGAGGGACTCTTTCAAACACTCGGATTAAAAGAAAACCTCACACCACAACGATCGAATGGTCTTAAATCAATGATTGAACGAATCCGTAAAGAAAGTCATCTATCAAACTAACATCTTGTAAAACACACATCTAAAGGCTTTAAAGGCAACTAGTCTTTTAGATGCTATTACTTGTTTTTTTTCCGTTTGCTTTTGCGCCCAAGTCCCATTTCCTTTGCTAAAGCGGAGCGTGCTTTTGCGTAATTAGGTGCTACCATAGGATAAGAGCTATCCAATTGCCACTTTTCACGATATTCTTCTGGCAACATTCCATAATGAGTCATAAGGTGGCGCTTTAAAGATTTAAATTTCTTTCCATCTTCAAGGCAGATAAGATAATCTGGAAAGATTGAGCGTTTTGGGTTAACAGCTGGCCTCTGCTTTTCAACTTCTACTTCTGCTAATTCTATCCCCCCCGCTTTACAAAAAGCGGCATGAACATCAGCAATCAAACTTGGCACTTCAGTCGGTCGGATAGAATTATTACTTACGTAGGCAGCAACAATATCAGCAACCAATGTAATAACTAAATTGCTTTCAGTCTCTAAGACTGGACGATGTTCCATTCTTGTTTCCTTTATTTAAAATCGAGTAATTTATCGAGATACAGCACATATATTCATGATATGAGATCCATGCACATAGGCTTCATATTGTACAAAAATCTTTTTTGTCAATTCAATTATTCTATAAAATTGCTAAAACACAAAAAAATCAAATAAAAACCTACTTTTAGTCATAATATACAATAAGAAAAACTGAATGATTGGTCTCTTAAAATATAGTTTTTAAATAATATTTTATAAATAAAATATATCATTAATTTAATTATTTCAAAAATAGTATAAACATAACAATATAATATACTAAAAATCTCACGATTTTTACATTACAATATTAAAAATATAAATTAATATTGCAAATAAAAATATATTTTATATAATAAAACATAAATATATTGTATAAAAGTAAATTTAATTTTATATATTGAAAATAAATTTATATTATTTCCAATAAAAATTAGTTCTGCTACAAAATAACCTTATTTTTCTAGTCTGTCACTTTTATAAAAAGTGCATTATCCTCATAGAGGACGATCCCTATGATATGCTATAAACAGAAGTACATGGTATAATTGTGCAATCTATCGCAGTTGTATTTTATAACTGAGTGGAACTTACAGCTTTATGCACTTGCATAAATGATACGATTCTAACATATAAACGAAACTCTTAGTTTTTTTATATAGGATCGTGTATGAACAACTCTTCCACAATACCCCCAAAAGCATCAAAAATCATTCATAAAGAAACATATCATGGTATTTGTCGTGATGATCCCTATCATTGGCTACGTGCCTCTAATTGGCAAGATGTTTTTAAAAATCCGAATTGTCTTGATGAAAATATACGACAGTATCTTGAAAAAGAAAATACTTATCAGGCTTTGCAGATGGCTGATACAAAGTCATTACAAGATTTGCTTTTTACTGAAATGAAGAACCGTATTCAAGAGAATGATAGTTCTGTTCCTATAAAACGTGGTCCTTTTGCTTATGGATTTTCTTATGTTACTGGAGGTCAACAACCACATTATTTTCGTACATCCAGAGATGGGGGAGAAAAAAACATTTATCTTAATGGTGATGTTTTAGCTGAAGGGAAAGAATATTTCAATTTTGGTTCAGTTCAAGAATCTCCTGATCATAAACATGTAGTATGGACCTATGATGATAAAGGATCAGAATTCTATACAGCTAAAATTCGTAATTTGGAAACATTGTCTGACTGTATGGACACAATTACTAATACATCGGGACAAATTGTGTGGGATGCTAAATCGGAAGGTTTTTTCTATATTAAAATGAATGAAAACCACAGACCTTCAGAGCTTTATTATCACCGATTAAACACTGATCAATCGCAAGATAAGCTTATTTTTCGTGAAGATAATCCAGGATTTTTCTTACATGTCAGTGGTTCTAAACTTAATGATGTTATTTATATTAATGTTCATGATCATGAAACGTCAGAGATTTGGTTGATCCCTGCTGAAGCGCCGCTCACCCTTCCCCAATGTGTACGGAAGCGACAAAAAGGTATTGAATATTCACTAACAGAAGGCGGTGATGTTTTTTATATTCTGACCAATCTGGATAATGCAAAAGATTTCAAAATTATGGTAGCGCCGTATGCATCTCCACAATCAGAAAACTGGTCTGAACTTGTATCACATCAGTTGGGATGCCTCATATTATCCCATGATGCTTATCAAGATTTTCTTATCTGGATCGAACGTTTTGAGGGGCTTCCACGTATAAAAATAATGGAGCGTATCACTAAACAAATTCATTCCATTGATTTTACCGAAGAAACTTATTCTTTAGGTCTACAAGGTGCTGCAGAATATAACAGTCAAACTATTCGTTTTTCCTATTCGTCTATGACAACACCAGATCAAGTGTTTGATTATGAGATGAAAAGTCGCAAACGAATGCTTTTAAAAACGCAAATAATTCCTTCTGGGCATAATAAGGATGAGTATGTAACGCGACGTATTACTGCAATAGCAGATGATGGTGAGAAAATTCCTATTTCACTTTTTTATCATAAAACTACTGTTCTTAATGGTCGTGCACCCTGTTTGCTTTATGGTTATGGTGCCTATGGAATCTCCATTCCAGCCAGTTTTAATAGCACTGTGCTTTCTTTGGTTAATAGGGGTTTTATTTATGCAATTGCTCATATTCGTGGAGGAAAAGAAAAAGGAGTTGAGTGGTATGAGAAAGGAAAACATCTCTTTAAATACAATACCTTTAAAGATTTTATTGCTTGTGAGCGCTACCTTGTAGAAAATAAATTTACTTCTCATGATCGCCTTATTGCTCAAGGTGGCTCAGCGGGAGGGATGCTGATGGGAGCCATTGCCAATATAGCTCCGCAGGATTTTGCTGGAATCGTTGCGAATGTGCCTTTTGTTGATGTTTTAAATACTATGTTAGATGCTTCACTTCCATTAACACCTCCAGAATGGCCAGAATGGGGAAATCCTCTTGAATCAGAAGAAGATTATAAGCTTATCATGTCCTATTCACCCTACGATAATGTTAAAGCTCAAAAATATCCTCCTATGCTTGTGATGGCAGGATTAACAGATCCTCGTGTAACTTATTGGGAGCCTGCAAAATGGGTGGCAAAATTACGAGACTTAAAAACAGATGATAATGTAATTTTATTGCGCACTAATATGGACTCAGGTCATGCAGGCGCAGCTGGACGTTTTTCGAAGCTAGAAGAGATTGCATATATCTACGCATATATTCTGAAAATAGTAGGAAAAAATTGCTGTTAATTTAAAATATCTATATCTTTTCGAAAGTCCCCATAATCTAATTGATTATGGGGACTTTAGTAAAAAGCGAAAAACCATTCAGACAGCTTACAATCCACAATCTTCATAAAGTTTCAACACATAATCCCAATTAATTAAATGATCTACGAAAGCTTCAAGATATTTCGGGCGCGCATTGCGGTAATCAATATAATAGGAATGTTCCCACACATCGACGCCAAGAATAGGTTGAGCATCATGAACTAAAGGATTTTCACCATTAAGCGTTTTTATAATTTCAAGCTTTCCATCTTTAACAGCAACCCATGCCCATCCAGAACCAAATTGGGAACCGGCAGCAGCAATAAAATTAGCGCGGAATTTATCATAGCCACCTAGATCACTTTCAACAGCTTTTGCTAGTTTTTCAGGGAGTTTTTGACCACCACCACCTTTTTTCATCCAATGCCAAAAATGGTTATGATTGTAATATTGCGCCGCATTATTAAACAGCCCAACATTGTTTCCAAAACTTTTTTTAACAATATCTTCAAGGCTTTCATTTTCTAACCCTAAATCTTTTACAAAATTATTGGTATTGGTAAGATAAGCGAGGTGATGCTTATCATGATGATATTCAAGTGTTTCGCGTGACATATAAGGCGAAAGGGCATCATAATCATAAGGCAACGGGGCCAATTCAAAAGCCATTTGAAAATCTCCTCGATTTTAATTGTTAAGCTTACTTCACAAATCCAATTTGCCATTTACTTCATCTAAAAGCAAATGTCGAATATTTGTTGATGGTCATTAATTTTGATGATTCTATAAGGTATTTTTTAGGATCTACGCACTTAATCACTCAAAATATCTCCAACTTTTGCAAGGTAAGACTAGGAGCAGTCTTTTATAAATAGTGATAAAAACTGATCTTTTTTATGATAAACCAATTATGCTCGTTGTGCGTTGTCGTTTTTAACTGTTAGTGGAAGAATATGGGTTATTTTGGACGGAATAAAAAAATCAAAAATGCGGTTGAGAAAAAATCATTAGCACAGAGAGTCTGTCTATGCTTCTATCTCATTTTCACAGTTTAGATTGGAATGTATCAAGAAAATGTATATTATGATAACTTGGAAAATGCATCAGCAAAGCACAAAACTCGTATTCTATGCTCCTATAAAGTAAATGAATAAAATACAAAACAATTGATGGATAAAGAGCTGTTCCTTGTGTTAAGAGGGGAGGAAAGTATGAGTTTCTATTACAAGTTTTGCATTAATATTAATAAAATTTCAAAACTTTATGATAAAAAAGTGAGAGCTTTGATTTTCAGATTGCGTACAGTCATAGGAATCGCTATAAGGTGCGAAAGCGAGTGTGATCGTATTTTTTGGGGTATAGCCAAGCGGTAAGGCACCGGTTTTTGGTACCGGCATTCCCTGGTTCGAATCCAGGTACCCCAGCCAATATTTAATCAAATCAATTTTAAAGAGAAAATTTAAGGACAAAGCTTTAATGAGCTTGTGGGGGGATGGCTAATTTATAATTATCTATAACCATTTCTCTCTTATTTGAGTATGTTAAAAATATTACTGGTGGGTAGCTTAAACTAGGGGCACTAGCATTTAATAGAGACAAATACTTTCCCAAAAATTGATTTTTGGAAGTTCTCATTCATAAGAAGCGTATGAGAGAGAGGGGATGAGTGATTCTATCAATGCGGAATATGAAATCTACAGTGATGGATTTTGTTCTCTATGGCAACACCAGCGGGTAATTTTGCGTATTCCACCGTCTTCATTACGTCGGATAGCGTAACAATATTTTTGATGAGGGAACACATGCCGTTGCATATCGCGTACGATACGAGCAGCATTACCATATGGAGCTACATAATCAATAAACCACATATATTCTCCCCCTTGCCAATTAGCATGAGGCAAAAGCTCTCCTTTTTCAAGCATAGAGTGATGATTTTTCTCATCTAAAAAAGCCCAAGTGACAAAGGCGCAAAATTCTCCACCCTCATTTTTATAGAGCCTGTATTGCCCAGTGCGTAAGGCTGATCCTATATTAAATTCGATATCCCAAATCCGCCAGCGGCGGTGTAAGGGGGATTGAAGCATTAAAACCACCATAGCTCCTAAAGCTGTAAGAGGGTCTATGATCGATGGTGAAGGATTTTCATTTACACACATTATCTTTCCTGTAGAGATTGTTCTAAAATTTTAGTGATAGGCTCAAAGAAGTAGGAAATTAAACGCCGTTTTGCTGTAATGACATCAGCTGTCACGGTCATACCGGGGATAAATTTAAGCTGTTTACCATTCAAATTGAGATGATCTTGGTCAATTTTGATTAAAACTGCATAAGCTCCATTAATTTCTTTATCATAGCGCGCTGTAGCGCCTACATTAACAACGGTACCGTAAATAACACCGAAACGTTCAGGAGGAAAGGCGGAAAACTTTACATAAGCACGTTGGTCTTTTTCCAAAAAGCCAATATCTCGGTTATCAAAAAAGGCTTCAACAATGAGTCCGCCTGTGACAGGGACAATACGCATGAGAGTTTTTCCAGCTTCGATAAAGCCGCCCAAAGTGTGGATACTTAAATCATCAATGCGCCCATCAACGGGTGCATAGAGTGATAAGTGGTCAAGGCGATATTGAGTGCTATCAAGTTTTGCTTTTAACCCTTGAAGATTCAATTCTGTTTCACGAGAAAGTTGGCGATAGCGGGCGATTTCATCGGAAATGAGGCTTTGTCGTTGTTGGCGGAGGGTCTCTATTTCAGCGGTGTTTTCTTCTAGGCGCTTTTGATTGGTTAAAATTTCATGTTCCACATTTTTGAAATCGTGTAAACGTTCTAAATACATTGCTTGGCTGATAACTTTTGTTTCCATCAGGCTTTTTGCAGCTTTTAGTTTTTCTTGAGTTAATTGACGGTCATCCTCTAATCTATCTAATTGTGCATGTTGTGTTGCACCGCTGCGCTCGATGCGGTTTTCTTGTGCTTTTAGTGCTCTTAATTTATCTTGTAGAGATTGAAGGGTAGCGCTAATGAGTTTTTCCCCTTCCATTTTTGCAGTCTTGTTTCCAGAAGAGGGGACAACTTGTAGATAGGCAAGCCCTTTGGTCAGAAAATCTTTATCTAAAGGATCACTTTCACGCAAAGCTGTTAAAATAGCAGTTGCGATTTGTGCTTGAAGGATTTGCTGTGCAATCTCGGCTTGAACGCGTGCGCGCTCATTAAGAGCTTCGCGCGGATCCAATTGGATAAGGAGATCCCCTTGATGAACAAATTGTCCTTCTTTTACTAGAATTTTCTCAATACGGCCTGTATTTTGTGCTTGCACTAGCTGAACATAGGCGCTGGGAATGACCGTTCCTTGCCCCCGTGCAACGATTTCTGTTTTTGTAACAAAGCTACCAATTACAATAAAGAGGAATAAGGTGACTAAAACGGCAACCACCATATGAAGCGTTGGGGACAAAGGGCGTAAACGAGGTGTTTTATCCGCCATTTTTCGCCTCCAGATCAGAAAAGTGTAAGACAGTTGCGTGCTGAGGAAAAAGATCACGTTTGTGGGTAATAACGAGAACGATGTGCTCTTGCGAAAGCTGATATAAATGCTCAACAATCTGTGCACTGACAGTATCATCCAATGCGGAGGTTGGCTCATCCAAAATAAGAAGGCTTGGGTTTATGAGAAAAAAACAAGCTAAAGCCAAGCGTTGGCGTTGACCACCTGATAAAAATCCACCTTGCTCTCCCACTTGTGTTTCTAGTCCTTGTGGTAACTGAGCAATCAAATCTTGACAAGCGCTAGCATACAATGCAGCGTCGATTTCATCTTTTGTGGCATCTGGTTTAGCAAGAAGCATATTTTCAAGAATGGTTCCGGAAAAAAGGCAAGGATTTTGCGGAAAATAAGCGATTGTTTCACGCACGCTACGGATATCAAAATTCTGTAAAGGTTGATTGTTAATGAATATTTTTCCACTTGTTGGGGGATAGAGACCACAAAGGAGCTTAGCCAAGGTTGTTTTTCCACATCCTGAAGGACCAAGCAACATAATCGGTTGTCCAACTTGTAAACAGATATTAAGGTGGTTGATAATTGGTTTCTCTCCGTAAGAAAAACAAAGGTCGTTGGCTTCAAGAAGGGGCGTTGTGGTAAGCTGAAGAGAAGGTTTTTCTTCTTCCCATTCTGATGGGGTATTAAGAATATCGCCCAAACGAAGGCGAGAGATTTTTAAGTGCTGCCATTCTTCCCATAAAGAGGCAAGACTTAAGATAGGACCAGAAACATTACCGGCAAGGAGATGAAAAGCAATAAGTTGCCCTAACGTGATTTGGTTTTGAAGAACAGCTTGAGCACCAAAGAAGATAATAAAGATAGTGAAAAGATCGCCAAAAATATGACTCATGGCCCCATTTAAAAGATGTAATTTACTGGTTGTAAGGCTTTGATCCAAACTACGAGTTAAAGTTTCTTGCATGCGTCTTGTATGAGCTGGCTCTTTTACATGCGCTTTTATGGCTTCAAGGTTAGTAAAACTTTCAATAAGACGCGATTTATGAGCAGCTTGCAAAGTGAAAGTACGGCGTAATTGGCGGCGCAAGAAGGGACCGACCAACGCTAAAGAGCCCATTTGCAAGGGTAAAATAATAAGGACAATAAAGGTAAGTTTCGGACTAATGGAAAAGAGTGCAGCAATATAAATAATGGCAAAAAGAACATTCAGGACGGTTGTCGCAATGGTTCCCGTTAAAAAGCCACGAATTGTATCAACTTCTCCGATTCGTGTGAACAGTTCCCCTACTTGCCAAGTGGATAAGACAGGTAATGAGAGGCTTAACACATGGGTGTAAATACGACGTGCAAATTCTAGAGTCAGCCGATTGGCTAAATAAGCTCCTAAATAGCCCGAGAGGGAGCTAAGAGCTGTGCTAAACAGCATGATAGCAATCATAATGACAACGATAATATAAAGGCTTTCTACACGCTGAAAGGGTAAGATACGGTCGATAATCGCTTGGAAAATAAAAGGATTGACCAAGCCAAGTAAGCGCAAAACAATAGCCACAAGACTGAGTTCAATAACATAATGAATATATTTCTTGGTAGTTTTAGTAAACCAAGAGAAGGATACTAGTTTTTCGGATGAATTGCTCATTTAATTTTATTATTTTGTTAAGAGAAAACTTTGTATCATGTCTCATATTTAAACATTATTGTAAATCAAAATTATTCTTAATTTAAAAATATAGTTTGTTTATAACAATATACACATAATGTATTTATTTTTTTGTAAAAGAAAAATTTAAATTTTGTTCAAATTATGTTTGACACTAATTTGCGATGCATGGTAACAAATTTTCTGTATCATAATGATACGTCATTTTAATAATTAAAAGAGGACTTATTATGTTTGGTTCTATTTTTTCTAATGGTAGGTCTTATGTTTCTAATACTTGGTCAAATATTTCATCAATGAATTTTTCAAGTAGTGGATCACGACCTGGGTGTACTGTTGGAGATTATCTCTCTGCAGGATTTTCAATGGGACATAGGGGACATGATATGGGAGTGGTAGTTGGTGGACTTATGGGGTGGTCAGTTGGAGGACCAATAGGCGCTTTGGAAGGTCTATCATTAGGAGGAAGAGTTGGCTCTACAGTAGGATTTGCCACAGGTATAGGAAATACAGCCTATGGATGTTATCGCTAATTAAAAATCAGCAGATATTTCTAAAATGAACAAGCTTGTAGGCATAATTATGTGTCTACAAACTTGACAGGAAGATTTAGGTGCATAATTTTACAAAATTATATATTTAATTTGGATTTTTTTATGAATGATCTTATTCGTATTATTGTAGAATTATTATTTTCTATATGTGCTTTATTTATATTTTTCTATACATTGTTTTCATATTATAAATCTAAAGGTTATATTAAAAAAGAAATTTGGAAAAAAATTTTGTTAAGAATATTTTTGTTCGTTATATTATTTTCTATGACACTTTTTATTTATATACGTTATTTCTATGAACAATGATTATTCATTATTAATTTGGATTTTTTATGAGTGATATTATTCGTATTATTGCAGAATTATTATCTTCTACATGTGCTTTCTTTATATTTTTCTATGCCATGTTTTTACAGTATAAATTTAAAGGTTATAGTAATAAAGAAATTGTGAAAAAAATTTTTTTAAAAACATTTTTTTTCATTATATTTGTTATATTACTTTCTATAACAGTTTTTATTTTTATACGTTATTTATATAAAAAATGAGTTTTATTATCTTTGTATAATAATGTTTTTGATATTTTATTTTCAATGTTTATATTTTAATTAATTTATAGATACGGTGGTGACAGTTGGAAAAATAGTATAAAGGAAGCGATTAAGACATTTGGGTGGTTCTTTTTGTTATTTTTAGCGTTTTGTTTTATTTATGTTCTGTTTAAATATTAGTTTTTTATATTAATTATGTTTGTAAAATTTAAATAATTTTATAATGTATATAATATATCTATTATGATAGATATTTTAAATATTATTAAGATCGCATTTATTTTAACAATTATTATGTTTGTTTTTAATTTTTTCTTATGTATTTAAATATAAAACTTTTAAAAGTATAAAGTTAGAATTATTTGAAATAATTTTCCTTTTTATATTATATTTTATTGCGGTATATTTATATATATATCTTAAATCATTCGTAAATAGATAAAATTTTTTAATTATTGTAAATAATTATAGCTATATTTGTTAGTTTAGAGATTATTAAATTTGTATCTTGTTATTTTTTTATTATTTTGAGACATTTATTTTTTAAAAGCACAGAGAGAAAAATGAAATAAAGTCATTCAACTCACAACGACAGAGATCTGTAAATTGCTATTCGAGTAATCAAGAACTCTTCAATATAGATTAAGTGTTGAGAATTTAGAACTGATCTGTTAACTTTCGTTCATATTGAAATTCATTGAGAAATAAGCTGTTTATTAAAGGGAATATCTACAGTTAAGTCTCTACTCATCATTTTGAGAAAGGGGAAGGGAAGCGACTTCTGTATCAAGTGCATCCATAAACTCAATAATAAAAGCAGCATTTGTTCCCAAATCTCTTGGCAAATAACGAGAAGCGGAGCGCATATCAACAAAAGTTGTATCCCCTTCATCAGTTAAACGGATGACAATGTCTGAAATAAAGCCAAGGTAAAAAGTTTTCGCTATTGTTTCAATATAAATCTCCTGTTCTTCATTTTTAAACTCTCGTTGAGCCACAACAGGCCAGCCATAAGTTTCTAACACATTGAGAACAGATTGACGAATACGATCAGGTGAACCATCATAACGACGTCCTGACATGTCCGGCCATTGTAACATCTGTAAGGCTGTCTGTTCGGTTAAAACACTCTTAAGCGGTAAAGCATCATTGGGGCGTGTTGTGCGAAAAAAAGCTGGTGGTCTTCGTGTATCAGTAGAGACATCATGAAGAGCTGGTAAAGTAAACCAAAACCAAAAAAATAAGACTAATGGTGTGCCAGAAATTAATGAATAAATAATCCCTTTTAAAGCTTTCATTCCCCCTAGAGCGCCGCACTCCCACAAACTGTAAAGCGCTTTGAATGCAAGAAAAAGAGAAACAGCGATACAGCAAGCAGAAATAACTATTAAAACTATGAAATCGACGGCATGAATTACAGAAAAACGTTGTAAAAGCATTGAAAATAACAAAATAAAAAATGCTAACCCGCTAAAACGTGGGGACCACACTGCTGCCCTTGAAATTAACCGAACATATTTTTTTCTCATGAAATTCTCTTCCCCTCAATTGTGACTCTTAAATAAAACTCTTTTCAGACTTTATATCTTTAAAAGTTTCTGGTCATACAACAAAAGTAAAGCACTTATCCTTGAGATCAAGGATGTGGAATATTTCATTAATTTCCAATAATTATTTTGGCAAATTCATTAAGAGCAATAGTCATTCTTCCTATAGTTTATAATCGTATTGATCCAATTTTATGAGAATAATTTATCACATAAAAATAAATTCAGAGGACAAGCTATAAGGTTGATGCAAATCTATTTGTACAAAATTTTAGCTATCTTTATTATTGGGGGAAGCAAAGGGATGCTTTTCTATTCGACTAAGAGATAATTTCCTGCAACAAGGATTGCCTTCTCTTTCATATTTATAATTAATATACTGTTTTTTATATCTTTGTGTGCTCGATTTATATTCCAAGAGGCAATTGTTATGGCAATCATGATGAATGATTTTTTACTTCAACAAAAATTCAGTTTTTTTAAGTTTGAATAAGAATTATTCATGATAAGATTTAATTGATGAAGAGTAAAAACAACTATTTTAAGACGCTTTTATTCATTCAATCTGCGACAGGTTGCAGTTGTAAAAAAGGCTTCGTTTTCTTTTTTTGCAAGCAAAGAGGGAGCGAAAATGCGTAAGAGTGCAAAACCTTTATTTATATTTTTAGCGACCAAAACTGAATTGATATTGTTTTTAGGTTTTGATTGTTTGAGCTCTATAATTTGTATTGGTTTTCCAATGATGAGATCGAGTGCAGCATCAGGAGCTGTTTGGTCATTAAGGCTATAGAAAATAAGCCCGTCATATGTGTAGGTTGCTAGTGACCAAAATTGTGTTGTTTTTGAAGCCTTTAAATGGACAGGGCCATTTTCAAGATCAAATCTACAAACTTTAAGAAGAAAAAATGGATCTGTAGACTGTTGAATAGGATTTTGAGCATCTAAGTCAACGAATTGATAAGGGGCTCCAGATTTTTTAAGTTCTGTCCATATATTATTTTGTGTCCAATAGGGTATGAGAAAAAGAACGCAAATATGGACAATGACAGTGCCAATGATTGCAAGAAGTGCAGCATGAGTAAATCTAATCACAGTTGTTTTGTCCTAATTGAATTCGTTCTACCGATGGCATCGCAAGTTTTTGCAATTTCGTTGTGGAGATAATTGAGGTATCATATAAGGTGAGAATAAGACCGAATTCTTTTTGACTAATCGTTGCAAGCCAGTTACCAATTTGCGGTTGTGGTGAGAGAGTGATACGGAATGAGCCATCATTTTCATAGGTAATATTGTTGGTGTAGAGTTCGAAAGGTATTTCTTTGGATGAAGTATACGGTTTGAGTGATCTATCCGCTGTATAAAGGGTGAAAAAGCGTGCTTCAGGGATATAGCCTTTAATTAAGTAGTGGCAATGGGGGTGTAGTGGATGTCCGTGGCTATCTTTCCAAATTTGGAAAATAAAACCTTCTGTACGTCCAATTGAAATATCACCTCGTTTAGCAGTCCGTGCGCGAGTATAAGGATCAGTGTTAGACGTTCCCACTTGAGGATAAGCACTCCATTGTCCAATTTTAAAGCGTCCAAAATTATTAAAGGAATTGAGTACATAATCAACACTCAGGGTTCCACATAAAATGGAAAAAGAAAAAATGAAAAAGGGAATCATAATCTTGACAAACATTATAGGATATCTCGAATTCAATGCGTTAAAGCTCCAACTGTTTCCAGCTTCAAAGAGATTGCAGATGATTTTTTTAGATCTTTGTTAATCAGACGTATAATATTTAATGTTTCAGGGGAAAGCGTATAGGGTATTTTTGGTGAAAACTCAGAATCATTGTGTGAAGAGGGCGGTGATGGTTGATAAGGGAGCAGAGAATCTTTGACACCATAGAGTTGTTTGAGCATGATATTTTGATGTGCAGAAAGCATGATGCTATGCCATATCATAGCAGGAACACCACCACCAAAAGCACGATTCATTGGTGAAAAATTATCATTGCCCATCCATACAGCTCCCGTATAATTACCAGTAAAACCAACAAACCATGCATCGCGATAGGATTGTGATGTTCCAGTTTTTCCAGCAACAAGAGTCATGGGGAGGGCAGCGCGTTTACCAGATCCTCGCGTTGTAACACCAACCATCATTTGGTTCATATAAGCTGCTGATTGTTCACTGAGGACTCGATGGAGTTTATGACCGTTATGTTCAAAATCCCACACGATCTGTCCATCTGTTGTTCTGATTTGTGTGAAACCATGGAGATTTCCAGCTAGACCTCCATTTGCAAAGACATTAAAACCAGTTGCCTGATCCATAGGTGTCATATTGGATGTTCCTAGAACCATAGTTTTGTGTGATAAGATATGTGCGTTGATTCCCATATTTTTGATCAGATCTATGATCGGTTGGGTATCGCGGTTAAGGTATTGATAGGTAAGATAGACAGGCACGGTATTGATGGAAAAAGCTAAAGCTGTTGCTAAATCAATTTTGCCAAGATAATGCCCAGAGTTATTTTTGGGTGACCATCCTCCCCAATTGATAGGAGCATCTAAGACGATTGTTGAGGGTGACAGACCATGTTCCATTGCAGCTGCGTAAACATAAGGTTTGAATGAAGAACCAGGTTGCCGTCCACCTTGTGTTGCTCTGTTAAATTGGCTTTTACTGTAATCCAATCCTCCAACAATTGCACAGACAGCTCCGTTATTGTCAAGGATAACTGTTGCAGCTTGTGTTACGCGGTATTGTTGACCATATTGTTGTAAATGATATGTGATTGCTTCTTCTGCTGCTCTTTGAATGTTCGGATCGAGAGTCGTTTGAATGATCAGATTACGGCTTGGAAGTTGGCTACTCATTTTTTTGACTTCGTCGAATGCCCAATCAAGAAAATAATCAGGTTCAGTATTTTTTATTTTTGTAAGTGCTTTTGCCGGATGACGATGAGCGTTGATAATTTGGCTTTCAGTCATAAAACCGCTATTAACAAGATTAGCAAGGACTACATTAGCACGTGTTTGGGCAGCAAAGAGGTGGCTATGAGGAGCATATTTGCTTGGAGCTTTGAAGAGTCCTGCTAACATAGCCGATTCACTAAGGGAAAGATTGCTTATCTCTTTGCCAAAATAAAATTTTGCCGCTGCTGCAATACCAAAACTATTTCCGCCCATATAGGCACGGTCAAGATAAAGTTGCAAAATCTGTTTTTTGCTAAAATTTGCTTCTAACCAAAGGGCAAGATAAGCTTCTTTGATTTTGCGTGTTATAGTTCTTTCATTTGTTAAAAATAAATTTTTAGCTAGTTGTTGTGTAAGGGTTGAACCACCTTGAACTACATTCTTAGCTTGCATATTTTCTGTGATTGCTCGTGTAAGACCTTGTAAATCAATACCCCAGTGATTAAAAAAACGTCTGTCTTCGGTTGCGAGAACAGCTTTAATAACATAATCGGGCATTTCTTCAACAGGGACAGATATAGCTGGTAATGCCCCACGATACCCGATGGGATTTTCATACCGGTCTAAAAAAAGAATGGAAAATTTTTTAAGAGAATACCAATCTTTTTTTGTTAATTCAAAAACTGAAATACCTACAAGAGTAAAAAGAGTAAAACCAATCAATCCTAATGTCAGTGTCTCATCAAGGATTTCTACTATAAAGCGTTTCCATCCTCGGACGTGAAAATATTGTGAGATGATTTTTGCTTTGTTCCAAAAGAAATTGTTAGTAGAACGGATGCGATAAAGCGCTGTGTCGAACAATGCATCTAATTCAATGAGTCGAGGACTGTGGAATAGTTTATTATGTTTTGCTTTCTTTTTTTTAAAAAAATCAAACATGTAAAGAGAGCCTATAACAAAATGACACAACCAAATAAATCTGTAATGATTATATGGAGTAAAAGTATTTTTTTGCTATAGTACTAATAGAGAAAGAGTTTATTATAAGATTACGAGAGGTGATTTATCGTAGGTAATATATTCAGTTTGTTCATTTTTACCTCTTTTTTATTTCAATTATTGTGTAATTTTTACAGAAGAGTTTATTTTAAAATTATTAACTTTGGCGATGTAATCTCTTTATTATTTCATTACAGAGAAGGAGGCTTCTCCTTCATGCATAATTTTTATAAATAAAAAAGATCATTCATTTTATATTCAGAGAGAATAGATTATAAGACATCTATGAGAGGAAAAATTTTTTTATTTGTAATAATAGCTATCTTTTTAGGTGCAAATTCTGTTCAGGCTTCTAGTTGTGTTGAAGTGGGTAAGAAAATTGCTAACCAAGAGAATGGGGTTTTGGTACGCTCAACACCTGTTGTTAAGGATGGAAGAAATACGTGTGTGATTGTGGTTATTGTGCCTGCTCGTGAAGGTGAAAAGTTACGCCGTATTGAGATCTCTGTCCCCATTGATTAAAACTTAGCAGGTTTTGTAATGCGTATTTTAATTGTCGAAGATGACCGGAATCTCAATCATCAATTAGCGGAAGCCGTGAGAAGTGCAGGATATGTTTCGGATAGTGCTTTCGATGGTGAAGAGGCTTATTATTTAGGAAGCACTGAGTCTTATGATGCTGTAATTCTCGATATCGGTTTGCCATATATGGATGGAATTCGTGTTATTGAAAAGTGGCGTCAAGAAGGATATTCCATGCCTGTTTTAATGCTAACGGCGCGAGATCGTTGGTCTGATAAGGTGTGTGGCATTGATGCAGGTGCTGATGATTATGTTGTTAAGCCATTTCACTTGGAGGAAGTGATGGCGCGGTTGCGGGCGTTAATTCGTCGAGCTACTGGCCATGCGGCAAACACATTGTGCTGTGGTAGTGTTTTGTTAGATACTAAAACTTCTCGTGTTTTTGTTGATGGTCAGTTGATAAAATTAACATCCTATGAATTTAGACTTCTTTCATATCTTATGCATCATTGTGATAGGATTGTTTCAAGAACCGAACTTACCGAACACCTTTATGATCAGGATTTTGATAAGGATTCAAATACGGTAGAAGTTTTTGTCGGTCGGTTACGTAAAAAGCTTGGAGTCGATTTGATTGAGACTATTCGAGGGATGGGTTATCGCGTGAGAACGCTAGGTGATTAATGAATGTTGTAAAAAAGCATAACTGGTTTAGGAGGCTGTTTTTTTTCGTTAGTAGATCTCTGAGTTTACGCGTTATGATATTATCAACATTATGGGTTATTATTTCGCTTTCATCGATTTCTGCAGTGAGTATTTTGTTTTATAGGCGCTCAAGTGAACAAAGTCTGGAGCGCATTCTTTCTGCTCATCTTTACAGTCTTATTGCGACAGTTACAGTTTCACCAGAAGGAAATTTGAGAGGAAGTGCGGGAATTGATGATATTCGTTATTCAGATCCAACAACAGGATGGTATTGGGAAGTTGTTGCTATCTCACATAATCTAAAGGGAAGACTGACATCCCCATCATTAGGAACAGAGAAAATATTTTCTTCGAGCGATGTTGATGTGCCTTTTAACAACAAATTTTTTCGCTCTTATCGAATAAAGGGAAAAAATGGTCAAAATTTACAGGTCATTGAGAGTGATGTTGTTCTTGATAATCAAAATCATGTTGCACGTTTTCGCCTTGTGGGGAATATCGATGAGGCACATGCACAAGTGCAGGAATTTAAGCGAACGTTACAAATTTTTCTCTGGAGTTTTGGGATAGGAAGTGTTTTTATCAACATTGCTATTATTTTCTTTAGTTTTCAACCGTTAAAGCTTATTCGACGTGCGTTGAATGATATTCGTGAAGGTAAGGTTCATTATATAAATACAGATTTAGTAAGCGAAGTTATGCCGCTAGCACAAGAGATGAATGCTCTCATCAATAATAATCAGCGTATTATTGAACGGTTTCGTACACAGGTTGGTAATCTTGCACATTCATTGAAGACACCTCTATCAGTGATTGTGAATGAGATTGATAAGATGTATGGAGAACAGGCTCTTTTATTAAGAGAGCAAACAAAAATAATGCAGAATCAGATAAATCATTATCTTCAGCGTGCACGGATCGCGGCACAATGCGATAGTATTATTTATCACACATCTGTTCGCGGAGTGATTAACCGCTTGGTACGGGTTATGAAAAAGCTTAACCCTGAAAAACAATTCCAATTTGTTATGGATAGCGATGATATTATTTTTTCGGGTGAAAGGGAAGATTTAGAAGAAATTGTAGGAAACTTGATTGAGAATGCTGCTCAGTGGTCTTTTACAAAAGTTTTAATCTCCTGTCGTTTAGAAGAGAATATTGAAGAAACAGAATATTTTAGTATTCTCGTAGAAGATGATGGTTCTGGTTTAACAGAAGATAAAATTGATGAAGCTTTAAAAAGGGGACGTCGGTTTGATGAAACTAAGCTGGGAACGGGTTTAGGGCTAGCCATTGTTTCAGATATGGTCAATGAATATGGTGGAAGTCTTGTGTTATCGCGTTCTCATTTGGGGGGACTGTATGCAAAAGTTTTATTACCAAGATTGGAATAAAATTTATAACAAAATAAATATATTAAGCAAAGATAGAGGGAATTTATGATTATTGATTCTACTACATTTTGTTGCCTCTACCTTATTTTATAATTTCAAGAGTAATTTTTTACGATTTGTGCTTTTCTATATATAGAGAGATGGCATATTATCATCTCTCTCTATATATAGAAATTCTTTGAGTTGTGAGATTGTTGCGCCTGAGTTTGCTACACGTGTTGCTGCTAATTTTCTTAAGCCGTGCGCTGATTTTTTAATTTCAGTTACGTTACAAGCCTCACGAAAAAGGTTGCCAAAACTTTATCGTTGGCAAAAGGCGGGGAACATTTCTCATTCAGGTAAAATTGTTGTGTTTCATCGTTTTTCAGAAAAAATGAGGAATTTTGTGGTGAATCAACCAATTGAGCTTGAAGAATGCATGATATGAAAAATAAAAAGAGGACTTTGTGTTGGTAAGCCTAATCCATTCTGCGGGTTGATTAGAAGATGAAATAGTACGCAAAATTATGAGCTTTGCAAAAGAATTATCGGTAAGGGCTACCTTGTAATAGGAGAAGCAAAAACACCAGTTCCCCTCGTTACTCAGTTTTCTGAAAATGATTTATCAGTACGATAAATGTCAGCGTTGAAGTTTATATCATGCCCCTATCAAAAATATTTGACATGCTCTGCAACATATATATTGATTATAATGATGTTTTTTAAAACTAGAGGGGGATATGCGCAAAGAACTTGTTTTTCGGTTTTATGGACTTGTTGTTTTGCTGTATCTTTCTGATATGGTGCTCTTTTTAAGTAATCTTTGGAATGCTTATCGTATAACATCCTCATCGGTTTTCTTGGGTGTGACCATGGCATTAGGAAGCATTACACCCTGTCTTTAAAAAAAAAGTGGCCGTGTGCATATTAAATCCTCGCTGCAGTTGGTAGATTTATACAAAAGACGGATCATCATTTATAGCCTTCTTTTATTGATTGCTCTTTTCCATTACATTGACTCTTTCCTTGGTTTTATGACTGTATCTATCTCTATTGGTTATCTCTCTTTGGTCACCTTGAGTACGCTTGAAACTTATAATACTAAACTAGCGCTTAGTGGTTATATTAGCGCCCAAAAGGCTTCTCGCATCATGCAAACAGTGGTGCAGATTGGTGCCTTTTCGGGAGCAGCCCTTAGTGGTTATCTCTTAGAAATAACTAGCTCACAAGGCGCAGCGGCTGGAATTGGCTATAATGGTTTGATTGCGGCAATTTGTGTGTTTGACATCATCATAAGCCTTGTGGCTAGATATGTTATCTTTCGTGATGAATATAATGCTACGGGCGACGTGACATCTGCAGCTGAGAAGAAGTCAACATTTACATCACAGGCAGAGAGTCTTTCCCTTGAACTTAAATTGTTATGTGCTTGCATAGGCTTTATTGGCTTTCATATTTGCGCCTATAATACATTGGCGACTATTCTTTTTCAGAGTGTAAAAAATTTTAGCTCTGAATATTATGGGCTTTGCAGTGCAGTTGCTGGCGTGGGTGCTTTTTTAGCTGCTTTTATCAAAATCCCTCGCTTTGAATTTATTCTCCCAGCCCTTATGTTGAGTACTTCTGATCTCATTTTTAGCATCACCCAATCACCCTATTTGGCTGTGGTCTTTTGCTTTTTTATTGGTTTTTCAATGAACACCATACGAATTAACGCCCGCAAACATATAATCGAAGCGACTAGGACAGAAACTCAAGCAGAGCTTGTGGGGAATTATAGTGGCATGCTTTATACTGTCTCCCAATCGGTAGGTTATATTATCTTTGGTTTTCTTACAAGCTCCACCTTTATGGGACCGCAGGCAGCTATGTATCTTCTCCCCTTTACAGGGTTAATAATCTTTATTTATGTCCTTTTCTTCTTATCGCGGCGAGTCAAAGCATGAGCAAATCCATTCTTATTGTCGATCCTTTCTCTACGAGCGCCCTCTATGGTCCTGCTTTGCAAAAATTGGGTTATGCCTGTTACGGCGTTTTATCCCAACCAGTCCCTCCTTCTTCGCATTTTACGCTTTCTTATCGGGGTGAAGGCATGGCAGAAGCGAAACTTCATAGTGTAGATGAGATAAAGAAACGCTTTCCAATCGGCACGATAGAGGCTGTAATAGCAGGGGCTGAAGGAGGTATTTATTGTGCAGAGCAATTGGCAGCATATTATGGTTGTCTTGGTAACAACTCCTTGACGACAGATTGGCGAAGGAAAAAGGCGATGATGCAAAGGCGTCTTTGTGAAAAAGGTTTATCTTATATTCGCTCGAAAATTCTTACAAAAAACGATTATGCTCTCGATGGTTTTGAAAGTCTCAGCGGTTATGTAGTGAAACCGAATGATTCTTCTGGTAGCGATGGTGTTTTGTTTTTCTCCAGTCGTAAGGAAGTGGTGGCGTGGGCTTCTGAAATCGATTGGATACAGAAAAATATTTTTGGCCTACCTAATGAAGCTTATTTGCTTCAAGAAAGGTTGGTGGGAGAGGAATACATAGTAGACGCTGTTGTAAATGGGGACGCTATAAAGATATGTGCTTTATCACGATATAAAAAGGGTATGCATAATGGAAGTGCCTTCGTTTATGAATCGCTTGATGTACTTGATGCGCAAGATCCTCTTTATACTGCTCTTATTTCTTATGCAAAACAATGTATTCGTGCGGTGGGGATTGAATATGGGCCCGCACATATGGAAATTATGCAAACTGCCCGCGGTCCAGTGATGATTGAAGTGGGAGCGCGCCTCCACGGAGGGATTGCACCTGCTTTGTTTGCACATTGCTATGACAATGATTTACTTGAAAGCTCTGTTAACCTTATTACGGGAGTGTTTTCTGAAGAACCAAGCCGCTTTAAGAAAAAGGGGCGTATACTCTTTCTTATCAACAAGGACGATGGTCGCATCATAAAAGATATTAGCCTATGGCAGCAAAAGCTTCATTCTTGGCAAAATGTAGTTCATTTTGCACTTTTTTTTAAAGATAATGAACCGCTGCCTCTGACAACCGATTTAAACACCTGCCCCGCTATTATAGCAATTGGGGGGCGGAGTGATGATGAATTAACAGACTTAGAGAAGATAATTCGTAGCAATTTCCTATAAAATACAACCTTTGGAGGATAAAAAACAGATTCAGCAACGCAAATAATTGAAAATATAGACAAATATGAAAAATGGAAGCAGGTGGTTTTTAAAGAGTTTGATGCAATAATGAATAATAAAGACAGTCCTTTTCTCTGCATATTCGGGGTGAAGGGATATCAAAGAGATATGCTTAGATTTGGGTTCTATAAAAAGTTGACCGCAAAAAATATTATGAAAGACCTTGTCAATTATTGTGATAATTGTAAAAGCTTTGGAAAGAACACATCTTTTGTTGCATTTGAAGAGCCCACTTCCATACAAAGTATCAAGGTTTATAGAGAGAAATTTTGGTTTATACTGAGAGATTTGCGAGCATTAGACGATCAAGAGTGGCTTAAACATATCCCCGAAAATATGGATAATCCTTTATGAGAGTTTTGCTTTCATGGTGAACCTATGTTCATAGTTTGCAATACACCATCCCATATAAACAGACTAAGTAGAAAAAGTTGCACGTCCCTAGGTGGTTTTTTTCCGATTTTCTGGATACAAAACAAAAAGTAGAAAATGCTTTTTCCACTGTAAGAAAAAGACTTGAACCTTTTGATATCGTCACAAAATCTCCTCTTTTAGGAAAATTTGGTGATCCAAAGAACAAAGAGTGGATGCAGTATTTCCTACAAGATAATAATATTGAATCCTCACCCTTTCCATATCATATAATGGAACGCAATAATGACTAAATTCTGTAAAATTAAATTAAATAAAAACATATGTGATATATTGAAAATGATGCTACCAGAGCAAGGCTCTATAGAGATACAAAGAGATTTTCCAAAAAAAATACATGATTGGCATATTCACGAAGTTGATGAAACTCTCTTAATTATAGAAGGAGAGCTAGATTTTTTCTATAATGAAAAACGTATAACTTGTACGTCAGGAAATGTTATACATCTCCCTGCTAATACAAGGCACAAATCAGTTGCAGCAGATGCAGGATGCATATACGCGATTGCTACGGAAAATATTACTATTAGAAATGGGTAACCGAGTGTTCTTTATATGATGATGTTTTGATAATATCTTCAGATTTTAAACTTATGCGATTTTGTTATAGACAATTTAAAACGATTGCATTTTTAACAATGTGATTTGTTATGATAAAACATATTGTAAAACTTATGAACTGTTATGCATGATAGCTGCTTTGCATTTCAGTTGGGTTTTCACATGCGTTATAATATTTGCATCATGACTTGTTTTTTTATGCTTTGTTTATAGAAATGATCTATTGAATATGCATAAAAGTGTGGATTCTTAAAAAATTTAATAAAAGGAAAGTATATAACTTATTAACTTTATTGTGTTTTCACAAAATGATTCATGATGTGCTACGCAGCAGAAATTATTTTACCTGAATACAAAGCAATTTGAAGCTATCTAAGATAGCAAAATAATGATGATCACGGGTAATCATTATCGTATTATGATAGAAGTTACCAGTGATCTTTTGATATGTCTTATGATGTTATAAATGGTGAGGTTCCTTTTTAGATAAAGGGCAGTGTTGTGAAAAAATAAAAAAGAGAGGATGCCCTAAAACATTAGGGCAATGTAAGAGAAGAAAATGGACGCACCTTACGTGCAAAATCACCACATGAATCTGTTGATCAATTGGTAATAGGAATGAGTGCTAAACGCTTTTATTTGATGCTATAAAAGAAAAAAACACTGACCAGTATCTATATTGGGTATTTTTGTTTGCGAGGCGTGCTTACTCAAGAGGAATATGACACTGCGCAACATATCTACAGATAAAAAACAATTATCTCTGTATAACTTGATTTGTGTTGATGAATAAGATCAAAAGGAAATAATTTAATTGCGCAATTTAGGAGTCAAATAATGGTAGCAGCTTTCATTTTTCCAGGGCAGGGAAGCCAACTTGTTGGTATGGGGAAAGCGCTTGCGGAGCAATTTGTTGCAGCGCGGATGGTTTTTGAAGAAGTTGATGATGCTTTAGGTGAAAAATTGTCAGATATTATTTTTGAGGGGCCTGCCGATGTTTTGACCTTAACAGCAAATGCGCAGCCAGCATTAATGTGCGTATCCATAGCTATTCTTCGTGTGATGGAACAATTAGGACTTGATATAGAAGCAAAGGTAAAATTTGTTGCAGGTCATTCTTTGGGAGAATATTCGGCTCTTTGTGCCGCTCGTACATTTAATCTTACTGATACAGCAAGGCTTTTGCGTATTCGTGGAAATGCTATGCAGGCTGCTGTTGCTGTTGGTGAAGGCTCTATGGCAGCACTTATTGGTTTGGATGAGCAAGATGTGGAAGAAATTTGTGAGACTATTTCTGAAGAAGGAGTGTGCCAGATTGCGAATGATAATGGAGGAGGACAAATTGTTATTTCAGGTGCGACAAAGGCGGTTGAGTCAGCGGTAAAGATTGCGTCAGAAAAAGGTGCTAAACGTGCACTGCTTCTTTCTGTTTCTGCGCCCTTCCATTCAATCTTAATGCAACCTGCTGCGGATACCATGAAGAAAGCACTTTTAACTGTTAAGAGAATTGCTCCTCTTGTTCCTCTTATTGCTAATGTTTCTGTTGCACCAGAGAGTGATCCAGAGCGTATTGTCACGCTTCTTGTTCAACAAGTGACAGGGAGAGTACGGTGGCGCCAAACAATAGAGTGGATGAGTGCTCATGGGGTTGATACGCTTTTTGAAGTTGGTTCTGGAAAAGTGTTAACAGGTTTAGCGCGTCGTATTAATAAAGATATAAAGGCATTAACAATCGGAACTGCTGAGGAAATAGAAGCAGCATTACAAATACTTAGCGTTTAATCTATGAAGGAGTCTGAAAATGTTTAAATTAACAGGTCGGAAAGCTCTTGTAACCGGAGCATCGGGAGGAATTGGTGAGGCTATAGCGCGTTGTTTTCATGCGCAAGGAGCAATCATTGGGCTCCATGGAACGCGTGAAGACAAGCTTAGAGAAGTGGCTTCAGATCTAGGAAAAGATGTTTTTATTTTTCCCGCTAATCTTTCTGATCGTCCATCTATTAAGCAATTAGCTGAAACAGCGGAAAGAGAAATGGGTGGTGTTGATATCCTTGTTAACAATGCAGGAATCACCCGAGATGGTCTTTTTATCCGTATGCAAGATCAAGACTGGGATGATGTCTTAGCGGTTAATTTAACAGCTGCTTCTATTTTAACACGTGAATTGACACATTCTATGATGCGTCGTCGTTACGGAAGGATTATTAACATAACATCTATTGTTGGTGTCGTTGGAAATCCTGGACAAACAAACTATTGTGCTGCGAAAGCTGGTTTGATAGGCTTTTCTAAATCATTGGCGCAGGAAATTGCTTCACGCAACATCACAGTTAATTGTATTGCTCCAGGGTTTATTAAGTCTGCAATGACCGATAAACTTAATGAGAAGCAAAAAGAAACTATTATGGCTGCCATTCCAATGAAGCGTATGGGGAGCGGAGAGGAAATAGCTTACGCTGCTGCTTATTTAGCGAGTGATGAAGCAGCCTACGTCACGGGTCAAACACTACACATCAACGGTGGGATGGCGATGATCTAAGTATTTTCTTTATTCCACATTGATTTATAAAGTGTATTATTTTAGATAGTATGAATGAAATGGGAAAATAAATCTGTTTTCTTAATATTGTAATTTAATCAATTGATGTCGGAATGTCAGATTGGTTCATTTTCTAAAGGATATCCACAGGAAGTTTTAAGTCATTACTAAAATCTTTAGAGGCAATGCATCTATTGCTTGATTAGATAAGCCGATATAGCTAACCAAATTATAGGAAATAAATAAATTCGAGGATTTCAATATGAGTGATACAGTAGAGCGTGTTAAGAAAATTATCGTGGAGCACCTTGGAGTTAATGCAGATAAGGTGGTGGAAAATGCGAGCTTTATCGATGATTTAGGAGCAGATAGCCTTGATACAGTTGAGCTTGTTATGGCTTTTGAAGAAGAATTTGGTGTAGAAATACCCGATGAGGCTGCTGAAACGATTTTTACAGTGGGTGATGCGGTAAAGTTTATCGATAAAGCTTCTGCGTAATTACTGAAAGGCAAAAGCATTTTACGCTTTTGCCGATATTCTTTGGGGCACTTTCGAAAAGTGAGCTTTGAGAAGTGAGTCTCAATTCAAGGTTTTAAGTCATGAGACGTGTTGTTGTTACTGGTTTAGGATTGGTATCTCCGTTAGCTGGTGATGTCGAGTATAGTTGGAAACGACTCCTTGAAGGGAAAAGTGGCGTTCGTCGCATTACGGAATTTGATGTATCTGATTTACCGTGCCAGATTGCTGCTCGTATCCCTTTGGGTGATGGAACAGATGGTACGTATAATGCTGATTTGCATATGCCTCCCAATGAACAGCGTAAGGTTGATTCATTTATTGTTTATGCAATTGCTGCTGCTGACCAAGCACTTTCAGATGCTGAGTGGTTTCCAAAGAGTGATGAGGATCAGATTTGTACAGGTGTATTAATTGGTTCGGGCATTGGCGGCATTGAAGGCATTGTCGAGGCTGGTTATACGCTTCGTGATAAAGGTCCACGACGTGTTTCCCCTTTTTTTATTCCAGGACGTTTGATTAATCTTGCTTCTGGCTATGTCTCTATTAAATATAGTTTGCGTGGTCCAAATCATTCGGTTGTGACAGCGTGTTCGACAGGTGCACATGCAATTGGTGATGCAGCACGTTTGATTGCTTTTGGTGATGCAGATGTCATGGTAGCAGGTGGTACTGAATCTCCGATAAATCGAATATCTCTTGCTGGTTTTTCTGCTTGTAGAGCTCTTTCTACTTGTCGTAATGATGATCCTGAGCGAGCATCACGTCCTTATGATGCTGATCGTGATGGTTTTGTGATGGGTGAGGGGGCTGCGATTGTCGTTTTAGAAGAGCTTGAACATGCAAAAAAACGCGGTGCCCGTATTTATGCTGAGATTATTGGCTATGGTTTATCTGGTGATGCTTATCACATTACTGCGCCTGCAGAGAGTGGTGAAGGTGCGCAGCGGAGTATGATGGCTGCTCTTAAGCGTGCACAGGTGGATGTAAGCGAACTTGATTATATTAATGCTCACGGGACCTCAACAATGGCCGATACTATAGAGCTGGCAGCTGTTGAGCGTGTTTTGGGGCATTATGCATCACAAGTCTCCATGTCATCAACAAAGTCATCCGTGGGACATTTGCTTGGTGCTGCTGGTGCTGCTGAAGCCATTTTTTGTGTTTTAGCTATACGAGATAATATAGCTCCAGCAACACTTAATCTTGACAATCCATCTATGGAAACAAAAATCGATCTTGTCCCGCATAAACCGCGTGAGCGAAAAATTAATACGATTCTTTCCAATTCCTTTGGGTTTGGTGGTACAAATGCATCTTTAGTGATGCGGCGCTTTGGGGAATAATAAACAGTTTTTATTTTTGAGTTTTCTATTTTATATAAAATTGTAAAAAATTGAGTGAGAAATTATCGTTTTAAGATCTAAAAGCTGTTGAGGGTGATAGTTGTGTCCGATGTGAAAAATGAGAGACCGCTGAAGGACGTAAATGACTCCTCTTCAAATTATAGAATAGATAAGAGTGGTATGTTAGTCCATAAAAAACGGAAGAAATCATTTATCGTACGTAATCCATTCGTCATTCTCGGTCATTTTTTTCTGATGATAACTCTGGTTGTTATTTTAGCCATAAGTATTCCTCTTTATATTGGGAAAAGTATTTTTGAGGGAAAGGGAATTACGGAGAGAGAGCAAGTTGTTCTCATCTATCCAAAAACAGGCATTCGTGAAATTGCTTCACTGCTTGAAAAACGTGGTCTCATTCGGTCAGCTGATATTTTTGTTTATGGGGTTGGATACCATCAAAAAACGACACATCTTAAAGCTGGTGAGTATTTGATTCCAGCGCATGCTTCGATGCTGGATATTATGGATATTCTTGTGAAAGGCAAATCTATTGAATATACCTTTACAGTGCCAGAGGGTTTGACCGTTCAACAAGTTTTTGATCGATTAGCTGCTAATGAAATTTTAATTGGGGATCTACCAAAAACTTTACCTCCAGAGGGCAGCTTGATGACGGATACGGTTCGTTTTATTCGTGGAACAACGCGTGAAGAAATTATCAACAGATTGCGCGAAGGACAGACAAAATTAGTTCATACTATATGGGCTACGCGTTCACTTGATTTACCAATTAAGTCCATTGAAGAATTTGTTATATTAGCCTCGATTGTTGAGAAAGAAACGGGTATTGCAGCAGAGAGACCAAAAGTTGCTGCGGTTTTTTATAATCGTCTTGCAAAACATATGCGCCTTCAGTCTGATCCAACAGTAATTTATGGTCTTTTTGGTGGGAAAGGAATACCATCTGGTCGTGCAATTTATCGTTCAGATCTTGAAAAGGAAACACCATATAATACTTATAAAATCAATGGTTTGCCACCAACGGCTATTGCGAATCCGGGTCGAGATTCTCTAAAAGCAGTGGCAAATCCACCAACCAGTGATGCGCTCTATTTTGTAGCGGATGGTTCGGGAGGGCATGTTTTTTCTAGAACTTTAGAGGAGCATAATGTGAATGTTCGTAAATGGCGTGTATTAAAGGCAACGCATTAAACTTTTTGAGATTGTAGAAACATATTATTGAAAGTTTGCAGAAAAGTAAAAAAGTAGAGCAATATGATGACATTCTTTGAGGATGAATTAGTCCCTAAAAGAAAAGAACAGCGCCGTGGTTTTTTGCTGATTCTCTCTTCACCTTCAGGAGCTGGCAAATCAACTCTTTCTCGGTTACTTTTGAAAGATAGACAATTAGAGCTTTCTGTAAGTATGACAACACGGCAAAGACGGCCTAGTGAAGTGGATGGTCTTCATTATCATTTTATCTCAAAGAAAGAGTTTGAGCGCAAGCGTGATGGTGATGAGTTTATTGAATGGGCAGAAGTTCATGGGAATTATTACGGAACGTTACGTGAAAGCGTTGAAAATGTGTTAAGAACTGGTCGAGATATGTTGTTCGATATTGATTATCAAGGTACCGAACAGCTTCAAAAAAAGATGCCAGAGGATACTGTATCTGTTTTTATTCTTCCACCATCAATGAAAGAGCTTATTTCGCGTTTGAATCGTCGAGCAGAAGACAGTCAAGAGATCATTAATTTACGATTGAAGAATGCACGAACGGAAATACAGCATTGGCGTTCTTACGATTATGTTGTTATTAACGAGGATTTAAATCACTCCTTGTCGCTTATTAAAGCGATTTATTTAGCTGAAACAGCAAAACGTGAAAGGGGACTTTTTCTGGAATCCTTTATTGATGGGCTTATTAATGAATAAGATTCATTAATGTTTTTATTCTTTTGTAAAGAAATTAATAAACAAAAAATGATGCTTTTTTAGATTACCAAATTAGCTAAAGTCACAAATTCAGAAATTGAAAGTGTTTCAGCGCGGCGTGTTCCATCAATTCCCGCTTTTTCTAAAAGTATTTCACCTCCAACTGGTTTAAGATTTTGACGGAGCATTTTTCGTCTTTTTCCAAAAGCAGTTTTTGTAATAAAGCTTAATTTTTCTGCGCAACAGGTAAGAGGTTCTGTTCGCGGAATGATATGAACAACGGAAGAAGTTATTTTGGGTGCTGGGGTGAAGGCTTGAGGAGGCACATCAAACGCAATTTTCGCAATGGTACGCCAGCCAGTTAAGACACTAAGACGCCCATAGTGGGCGGATTGAGGTTTTGCTGTAATGCGTTTGGCAACTTCTCGTTGAAACATTAATGTCATTGATTCATAAAAAGGAGGCCACGGTTCAGCTAACAACCAATTTAATAAGAGTTGTGTTCCAATATTATAGGGAAGATTTGCAATAATGCGTGGTTTTTCTGAATATGTTTCAAAGAGTTTTGAAAAATCTTGCTTCAGCGCATCATTACAAATAACTTTTAGTTTTTGCGGATAGTGTTTTTCTATCTCTAAGAGGGCTGGTATACAGCGCTCATCCCGTTCTATTGCCGTTACAATGGCGCCTTTTGCAAGTAAGGCACGTGTTAAACCTCCAGGACCAGGACCTACTTCAATAACAGGTTTTCCTTCTAAATTTCCTGCTTGATGTGCAATTTTAGATGTGAGATTAAGATCGAAAAGGAAATTTTGTCCCAAGGATTTATGAGCTTGTAATCCGTATATATTAATAACTTCACGCAAGGGAGGGAGATCATCTATTGGCATGGTATCAGATTATTTTTGGCAAGTTGATATGCAAGTTTAAGAGCAGCTATAAAGCTTTCGGGAGAGGCAATCCCTTTATCAGCAATATCAAAAGCCGTTCCGTGATCTGGAGAAGTACGAATAAAAGGAAGTCCTAAAGTGATATTGACAGTAGCGTCAAAGTCCAGAGTTTTAACAGGAATAAGGGCTTGATCATGATACATACAAAGAGCAACATCATATGTTTTTCTTGCACGTTTATGGAACATTGTATCGGCAGGCAGTGGACCTATAATATTGAGTCCTTTCTTTTTAAGATACTCAATAGCAGGCGTGATAATTTCAATCTCTTCTTTTCCCATTGTACCTTCTTCTCCTGCATGAGGATTAAGCCCAGCAACAGCAAGCCGAGGTGAAGGTATTTTAAATCGTTTTCTTAAGTCGTATTCAGTAATCAATGCTGTTTGAATAATTGCCTGACGAGTGAGATACGAGGGAACTTCTTTGAAAGGAATATGAACAGTAATAGGCACTGTTTTTAAATGAGTCCCTGATAACATCATAACTGGATGATAACATTTATTAGAGGTTTTATGAGCTAAATCGGCTAAAAACTCTGTATGACCGGGAAATTCAAATCCGGCATCGTAAAGATTTTTTTTGGCTATAGGACAAGTGATAAGTGCACATGCATAGCCACTTTGGATCAATTGAACGCCACGTTTAATCGCTTCAATTATTCCGGCAGCATTATTCGGTGAAGGTACACCGAGTTGATCGCTTTGTCGATTTTTTAATGGTATTACAGGAAGAGCTTCTTGGAAATTTTTTACAGAATTGTCGATTAAAACAGATTCTACTTCGACATTGATCTGTAAAAAACGAGCACGCGCACGAATAATATCTGGATCAGCAAGAAGAACAAAAGGTGGAATTTGACGCGTAACGCGTAAATGCCATGCTTTTAATACTATTTCAGGTCCAATACCAGCAGGATCTCCACTGCTAACAACAAGCACAGCCATTATGAGTTTTGAATACGTGCCGTACGCCGCAACTCTTCTAAATATTTTTCACTCAATTGCTCAAGTTTTTGCGGGCTTTTTTTCTTATTATCTTGAATGGAAAATATCAGCCGAGCCACGTAATCATCAGAAACTCTTTTTATTTTGCAGACAGCAACCGCTTCAATTCCATCAGATGTTTCCTGAAATTTTGTCATTTTTCCAACAGGCGTTGCAAGGATGGCCTGTTCCCATGCACTGGGAAGCTGGGGTTCAAGAAATTTTCCCAAGTGGCGGATTGTAACATCCAAAATACCTTTTGCTTGATTTTGGGCATTAGCACATCCTCGGAAATGTGCACGGAAATTGTTTGCTTCTCTTTGACGTCTTTCAAAGATTTCTGAACGGCGGTGTGCAGGAATGACAAAAACGATACGCTGGAGTGTATATTCATTGGTTGAAGGTTTTACACCACCATTTTTTAATATCCTACGGACAGCTTCTTGTTCTGTAATCAACCCTGTTTCAGCTTGATAGCGTGCATTAACAAGACGACCCCAGCCTATTTGCCCACGAATGTAATCCTTAAAGTGTTGCACTGTGATATCATTTTGAATCAGAATATGATTGAGTTGATCAAGGGTCATATTATTCTGTGTTGCAAAATTTTCAAAAGCAGTGTCAACCTCATTATCGCTCACTTCAATATTACGGCGCTTTATTTCGATATTTCTGAGAACTTCATTAATAAGCTCAGTTTTAGCTTGTGCAGTAAGATTGCCTTGTTTTTGTTGTAATTTGAGAAAAGCAGCGCGCCGTTGTATATCATAATTTGTGATAGGATTACCATTGACTGTAGCAACGATGACAGTCTGTGCGAAGACCGGTGAAATTAAAAATCCACTTATCAGCATATTGCTCGCGCTCAAAGGTGCAATACAAAGTAAAGCAAAAATACGCTTTTTTAAGTTGTTCATGTAAATAGGCCTTCGCATTGTTTATTAATTCTCATCAATTACTTAAAATATACGTTTTTTCTCATAAAGACAATAATAAGTTAAATTGCTTATACATTCTCTTTATAAATTTGAGTTTATCTTTTTTCCAATATCTGCAATTGTACGCAATGAGAGAGAGAAATTAAAATTTTGCAAGGGTGTTTTTTCCCCTGGATTATTTACCTGCTGATAACCGAATGTTAGCCCGAAACATTCATCTGTGTAGTTTAAGCTGATTCCCCGCTTTACGAATGTACCGGATACCAAGTCATAACCGGCATTGCTATTAATAGACCAATAGTTAGCTAGTTTAAGACCAGTTTGAAAAGAAATTTCTTGTCGCTCTTGTGTGTATTCATAATCTGGTTGGCTAGCAATATAGACATACTGTATAGCCGCTCCGAAATTTTGCCATTTCTGTGAAGCTTCAATTTCACTACGGCGAATTTTTCTTGTTTTTTTATCAAAACGTCCTCGTGCTTCCAATGAAAAACCACTCTTATGATTTGCACCAAACATTGCAACATAGTCTGAACGTGTAGCTTCGAGACTAGAATGAATGCCTACATTAACAAAATCTTTTTCTGCAAAAGAATTTTTCCCCGCTAGATGAAAGGATTGTCCAATAAGACCATAAAGAGACCAACTATTATTAAAACTTCCAGCATATCTGAAACCTACGTTGGCTCTTGTACCACCTTCTACACGGTCATAACCAGAGAACTTATTGCGTTGAAAGAGGGCGGTTGCGTCAAAGATGAAACTTTGTGCATCTTCATTGGGAACTTGTCCGATATATCGCTCATTATTGCGTACGAAAATTTGTGCGGTTGGTTCTATAATATGCTTGGAATTTCCCAATGTAATGAGCAAGGGATACTGTAATTCTAGACCAGCCGTTGCCATGCCACGAAATGCTGCGTTACGAAGAGTTGGTGAGGAGCCATTCCCTATAGAAATAGGATTGTTTTCATGTGCTTTTATTGTAATGATATCAGCACGTAAAGAGAGAAGAGGGGATAATATAAGTCCATTATGTGTGTTGAAGCGCCTTTTCCATTCCAGCTCGTTTGTTAAACGAAAACTATTTCCAGCCATACCAGAAAGTCTAGTGGTATTAGAAGGTTTTCCGTTCCAGTCAGAAGAACTGAAGTCAGCATGACGACGGTAAATTGATTGCATATTGCTATGGAAGGTAAGCTTTCCATTATAAATTGATTCATTTGGTGTAAAAGAATAATCAATGTGGGGGAGGACCCATGCTTGCCGAGAATGGCGTTCATAAGTGGAATCATTTAAGTTCAAATCTTGAATTTCAAAATGGTAAAAACGCATATCAAAGTAATTTTTTCCTGCAAGACCATTCAAATAAAGCTGAGAAAGTTGTGTAGGATTGTTATAGTTTTCAAGTTTATAGGCACGACTGAAATGTCGATCAGATTGTGCGAGAATATTCCATCCATAAGTCCAATGGGAATTAAGCCGAAAATCACCTTTCGTTGCTAGCATATAACGGTTTCTATGTTGTGCATCAATCGTATCCTTGTCAAAGCTTTTCGGTTTCATTTGATAGATATAAGCAAAGCGAATATTGTAATTCCCTGTTTTAAACCGTTGACGCCATTCACCTTCAGTTAAAAGCCCTTGTTGGGTATAGACAGTAGAAGAAAGTGTAAAATCATAATGAGGAGCAAGATTCCAAAAATAAGAATTTTTTATTCCCATGCCGAGATAGTCAGAATAAAAAAAATGAGGTGCAAGGAGACCACTAGCACGCTTCACAGTTGGGTCATAGAGCTCAAAAGTTGGAAACTTTAGAATCGGTACACCAAAAACTTCAAAGCGGCTATTTTCAAATCGAATTTTTTTGGTAAGGTTATTCCATATGATCTTTCTTGCTTTAATCTTCCAGAGTACCTCTCTATCTGGTTTATAGGAGCAAGGTTCACAAGCTGTATAGGATGCATTGTTGAAGACTGTTACCTCACTGTTACTTCGTGTCGCACTTGCAGCCGCAAAATGGACATTGTTAGCGGTATCAATGCGTAAGGCGTTTACAAATCCTTCACCAAAATCTTTGGTCATATCAATTCGGTTGGAATAAATTTTGTTACCATCTTTTTGAACGATTTCGACATTTCCTTGTGCTATAATTCGTCCTGTTTTTTGATTGTAGATGACTTTTTGGGCAACAACTTTATTGCCATCATATTCGATTTGAACATTGCCTTGTGCAGAGACAGTATTTTCATCACGGTTGTAAATAAGTTCATCTGCAGAGAGCAAAAGAGGGTTTACTGGATTCGGGACACGATTTTGAGTAATAGAAGGAAGGTGTTTAGCATATACTGAGCAGGATGAAGCTACAGCTAAAATAAAAGCAATAATGCTTTTAAAAGCAAGTGCACTTAATTTTCTTAAAATCACTTTCTTACTTATTAATACTTTCACTTAACCATCCTCTTTATGAAGGAGAAAAGAGATTCCTAAAAACAATGCAATAACAACTGGTGTCCAAGCAGCGACAATTGGTGGAATATATCCAGCATTACCAAAAGCCTGAACGAGTACCGAAATAACATAAAGCATGAATCCCGCTATTACGCCACCAAGAATTAATGTTCCAGATTGTCCAAAACGCGTAAAGTTTAAAGATACAGTTGCTGCAATGAGCGTCATTGTCACAAGCAGAGCAGGCAATGCAATCAAAGATTGTAAATACATGTCAAAATTATTGGCAGAATAGCCAAATGAACGTGCGATCATAATTTTTTTTGGCAATTGGTAAAATGGAATAGTCGCTGGATTCACTAAACGTTCAGTTAAAAACTCAGGTTTTAGATTGGTTTTTATTTGGAATGTATTAAATTTTTTGGGAGGATATCCTATTTTATAGATTGTTCCTTTTGTTAAAATCCAAGTCCCATTTGTTAATGTTGCTTTTTTTGTATTAATCCAATTTTTAATTGTTGCATTATCGTTGTATTCTACAAAGGTTGCATCGATAAGGGAAAGTCCTTGATCAGTAATAGATTTAGCCCCAATGGTTGTTCTCCCTGAAGGTGTACGTTGTGTTAACCATAGGATGCGCGGATCATGAGGAGATTTTAGGATCGTATTACTACGCCATTCAGTCATCATTTTTTCTGCTTGAGAAAATCCCCATGCGGCAAGTGGATTAATAAAAAAAATTGAAAATAATCCGAGAAGAAAAGCTCCAAAACACGCAGGCATAAGAAATTGCCATGCAGAAACACCAATTGAGCGCGTTACAACAAGTTCAAGTTTTCGATTAAGCGAGATCAGCATTACCATTGCAGAAAAGAGTGCAATAAAGGGAATAAGTTGTTGCATGATAAAAGGGATACGTAAAACAGAGATTAAAAAGGCATCTTTTGCCGTATAATGTGAAACGTTGGATAGCCGACCAGAATTTTCTGTAAAATCGATCAAAAGAGCAAGAATCAAAATACCCCAAAAGAAATAACAGGTTATTTTAAAATAACGTATAAAAAAATATCGTCCAAGCGTCCAACCAATCATGACACTTCATCCGAGGGATATTGAGATTTCCGATGTTCAAATTTTTTGACCAATTTTTGAAAGGCTATTTGGATTAACTCATTAAGTCCTGTTGGGATACCAATTTGATGATTTGTTAAGAGCATGAAAAAAACAAGTACACTCACACCTATGGGGGTAATATAAAGGAGAGGAATATATGCGAGATCGCTCTTTGCTTTTTCAGCGAAAAAATATCCTATCCAATATACTAACAAAGAGAAGGCAATAGCAGAAAAGTTTGCAGAGTTACCTGCTTGTCGATATGAGCATGTACTTCCTGCAGCTGCTAAGGCAATTAATGAAAAAACAATTGGATAGAGCCATTCTGTAAGTCTGCGGTGAAACTCAGCTTTATATTGGAGAGGCTTTCGCTGATAGTAGGGATCCTTTGGATCAGGGCTGAGTAAATAAGAAAGCGTGCGATCTTTTGGGTAAAGTGTAGGTGTTTTATTATGAGGGATGAATTCACCTAGGCTAAAGGTATATGAGCTAAATTGAACAATCGAAGTGCTATCATTTTGACGATTTATCCTTTCTATTTCTCCGTTATTAAGAACAAGAAAACTGCCGTTTTTATTGCTCACAATGGATGCATCTGTAGCATAGTAGAAAAGATCAGTCTTAGGATCACGTTGGTCGGCAATGAAAAGGCGACCAAGCGTTCCATTTGGATTACGCTCACCAATTTCTATGTAAAGATTATTAGCGAGTTTTTGGAAGCTGCCTTCACTAATGAAAAGGTTAATAAGATCAAACTGAGCGCTTGCTAGCATTTGTCGCATGTTAAAACGTGCTTGAGGAACAATAAAATTGGCTATAGAAAAGCAAGCACATGAGGCAATAATAGCGAGAAGAAGAATTGGTTTCCAAACAGTACTTTGGGGAAAACCTGAGGCACCAATGATCGCGAGTTCTGAGTCTTTATTCATTGCTGAAAGAGTCATCGTAATTGCAATGACTAATGCGAATGGAATAACAAGAAAAATAACAGAAGGAATCAATGAGAGTGAAAATTGTAAGACTGTTAGGAGTGTTTGTCTGCTTGTTGTAAGAAAGTTTATCCTAGCAAGAATTTGCACTGTCCAACTGATACTGATTGCTGCAATCATGACAGCACTAAAGAGGACTAAAACACGTTTTAGGATGTAGAATTCAATGATACGCATAATTGGATAACATCCTCAGTCCTTAAATAAAGTAGATATTTTACACTGCTTTGAATTAAAAACAATCAAACTTAAAAAAACATTTTTGTATCTATTGCATATTTTTATCAAAAAAATCGTGTAAAATTTTACAGATCTTAATCTTATTTTATCGTATATTTTATTTTCGGTGGTAGTCTATAGCGAGAAGAGAAAAAGAACTCAAATAGACCTTTTTATTAACCGATAAAATGATTAGGGGTCTTTTGTATTTTTCTAGTTTTAATACACATGAAAAAAAGTAAGACAGATAATCAGAAAAAGAGAAATTATTGTATTTTAGTCCATTTTTTTTGTATTGGAGCTGATCGAAGAATTTTCAAAAAGATATTAATTTTCTTATAAAGAGTGATAAAGGCTAAGAGGGTGGATATTTTATTCTATCATTTGACCCAGTCAACGCTGGAAGATATTTTGCCAACACTTGTCGAGCGTGCGCTATCTCGTTTTGGTACGGTAACAATACAATGTGTGAGTAAAGAGCAATGTGATGCTATAGATATGCGTTTATGGGTTTATGCTGATGAGGCATTTATTGGACATGGAACTGAGAGTGATCAACATCCAAGCTATCAGCCTGTATTTCTTACTACAGGGCAGGAAAATCCGAATAATTCAAAGATACGTTTTCTTATAGAGGGAGCAGTTTGCTCGAATATTGATGTTTATCAGCGACTTGTAGTGCTGTTTGATGGTCGAAACGATGAACAGTTAGATATTGTTCGTGCACAGTGGAAAAAATATAAAATAGAAAATCATAATTTAACTTACTGGCAACAGACTGAAGACCGCTGTTGGGAAAAACAGATTTGATGTGTATAATATCTGTTATTTTATTTTTTCTGATTGGGGGGATGATGAATCCGGTGCCCTTTATTATGACCTTGTCTTTTTGGAGCACTCAAGATGTGCGCTATAATCAAAAAAGTTAAATGGTATGATAATGATCATTGATCGCATTTTAATTGTTTTATGGGCTGTTATGTTGGCTTTTTTTTGCGTTTCATGGTTAGGGACAACGCATATCTTATCAAGAATATTTGCTGTCGCTTATGTTAGCAATATTGCAGATATTTTATTCTTTTTTTTGAGTGCACTGTTTGCTGGGATATTATGGTGGAGATTACCTCGACCAATGCCTTTGAAATTAAAACTGGCGGCACTTTTGCCGCCAGCGCTCGTTTTATTTTTCTTTACACTGTTTTAATTAGATATTTCATCGTCTTTAAATCCAACGAAACAAAGTAATGAAATAAATGAGGCAAGAAATAAATAATAACCAACATAAGTAATACCAAAATGTTGTACCAAGTATTCTGCAATATAAGGAGCGAGAGAACCTCCAACGATGCCGGATAAATTAAAGGTTACAGAAGCTCCCGTATACCGAATTTCTGTTGGGTATGGTGAAGCCAAAACAGCGCCAAGCGGGCTATAGATCATTCCCATGATCGATAAGCCTATGATAGACATTGCAAGAACTCCTGTAATTCCAGAGTTTAAAAAATAAGGAACTGCGAAAGAATAGAGTCCAGTAATTATGGTGATCCATATCATTAAAGTTCTACGTTTAACACGATCAGCAATTCTTCCGGTTAGGACAGTAAAAATTCCACAGAAAACAGCACCGACAGCCTCTACTTTAAGAGCTTGGAAAAGTGTTAATTGTAAATGGTTTGTTGTATAGCTTAACAAATAGGCGCTAACCAAATAAAACAAAACAAATGTTGCCATACCACAAAATGTACCAAGAAATAAGACCCGTGGATACTTTAAAAAGACATCTATTATAGGAGCTTTAACACGCTCTTTACGTTCAAGAGTTTTTTTGAATGCTGGTGTTTCGTTAATTGAAAGACGAACCCACAATCCTATGATCATAAGAACAACTGAGCCAATAAAAGGAATACGCCATCCCCATGCTAAAAGCTCCTCATGATCAAGAAAATGCAACAGACCTAAATAAACAACAACAGATAAGAATAAGCCAAACGGAACACCTAATTGAGGAAACATTGCATACCAGCCACGTTTTTCTGGTGGTGCATTTTCTGTTGCGAGTAGAACAGCTCCTCCCCATTCGCCTCCTAATCCCATACCTTGTCCAATGCGGCATAGGGTCAAGAGGAAAGGTGCCCACCATCCAACTGTTTCGTAAGTAGGAAGAAAACCAATAATAACAGTTGATAAACCCATAGTTAGAAGTGCAGCAATAAGCGTTGCTTTTCTTCCAATTTTATCTCCAAAATGCCCAAAAACAATAGATCCAAAGGGGCGGGAAAAAAAAGCCGCTCCGAAGATTAAGAAAGATTGCAAAATTGCAATTTGATCATTTTGCGTTGGAAAAAATACATGAGGAAATATAAGGGCTGCAGCAGTTGCAAAGACATAAAAATCAAAAAATTCAATTGTTGGACCAATAAGGCTTGCAAACAAAATGTGAAAAGGAGAATTTCTTTTGCTTACATCTTGTATTTCTGAGTTTATAGACATGAATAGAATGTCCCTTTCAGTATATGACAAATCAGATTATGAAACTAATTCCTTATTAATTATAAAAAATTCGAATCAGCTTCAATTGAGTATTATTACGCTTCTAATTTATTAGAACAATGATTATGGCATGATGAGAGTGAATGATTGTACTTGTAGGTATCCAAATTGAATATAATAAAGGCACTTTTTTAAACGCCATAGAAGGTGGAAAAAAATTATAAATAATGTAGCCTGTTCATACCGTATTGCTGCTGTCTTTAAAATACAGGCATTCTTTTAGTCGATTAAGAGACCAATCTCATTTTTTAGATTAATATTTAGGATTTCGAAAATATTCAAAAAGTCTTTTAATCAATATAATGAGAACATTTTTTAGACTCATTAACAAACTACTTTCACGCTTTAGTTGTTTACCGGTTTTAAAACACAACTGCAGTTTTTGATGCGCTAGTGCGTAGTGGAGGGGAAGCTTTGTGTATGATGATTTGTCATCTTGGAGAACGCGAGATTCAGCAGGGATGTGTTGTATGCACATTTTTCGAAATGTAGGAAATTTCAAGTCATGGAGTATGGAGAATGCAATACAAATTGATGCTGAGTTTTTTAGCATTGATGATCAGTAGTTTTCTTATAAAAGTTGAGGGTAAAACTGCTCCAAGAAAAAGACCATTGACCTCGGTAAATATAAATAAACATCTAGAAAGAACAGGAAATTTTTTATCGAAAGTGAAGGGGATAAAAGAAAAAGGAGAAAGTGCGAAAAGCATACAAAATGCACAGAGAACAAAAGGGGATGTGTTGCCTGAAGAAGAGGGAAGGAAAAGAGACAGTCTTTTTTTTAAGCTCCTAACAAATTCAACAATCAGTGATGCTACTTCTGTTTATATTACTGACCATGATTCTGAGGAAACTGGTAAAAAAATAAAGAGCTTCAACTATAAGGATGCAGGCTATTCCATTAATAACACGGTTCAGGATGGTGGGCGGCTCTATATTAATGAAGCGAGTGTTAGTAGAGATACGATGATTAAGAATGGTGGTATTGAGTTCGTCCAAAGTTTGAGTAATTCAGAATATACACTTATTAAAAAAGGGGGAAAACAAATTGTTACAAATGGTGCAAATGCTGAGGGGGCTAAAATCTATGGTGGTCAACAAGTTGTTATTGGTAAGGGGGCTTTTGAAGATAGTCTTAGAGAAAGCAGCGCTTATTACACTGAGATATATGGTGAAGGTGGTACGCTAGGATTACAGAATATATATGATGGTGGAATAGTTTTTGACACAAAAATTATGAAAGGAGGAGTACAGAATGTTGGTGCTACAGAAGGTGAGGATTCTACATCAAGTAGTGGTGCTTTTGCAATTTATACCGAAGTTTTTAAGGATGGCATACAGAACATCTTTGCAGAAGGAAATGCTAGTGAGGTTATGCTCTATGATAGAGCTACTCAACAAGTATACGGTAATGGATATGTAGATACTCTAACAATTAACCATCAAGCAAAATCATGGGTCTATTGGGGGGCAATATTACATAAAGATACCATAGTTAATGATTTTGGTAGTATCTACATTTTTGCTGGTAATAATAAAGACATTACGGAAGTAGAAAGAGTTATTTTAAATGGAGAGGATGCAAGATTATACATTATTGCTACTGAGGGCAACGGTAATAGATCAAAAATTAATATTGAGAATTTAAGTGGAAGTGGCAGAGTTATTTTTACCTCTATGGGAGGTGATAATGACTACTACTCTCAGCTTAATATTGATGATCTTTCAGGGAATTTACATTTTAATTTCAATGTTAACTTTGCCAATCATCTTAGTGATTATCTTCTTATTAAAAAAAATAGCTCAGGTCATCACACAATAAGTGTTGTTGATTCTGGGGTTGAAATTACAAATCCTTCTCACAAAAAGCTTAAATTAATTTCTGATCACAGCGGAAATGCTCATTTTTCTCTGACAAACAGCTTTGGTGAAAAAATCAGCACCATTGATGCCGGAACCTACACATATCGTTTGAAACACAGTAAAAAGAATGATACCGGCAAAATTTGGTATTTAGATGCGAATTACGCTCTTGATCGTACAAACACTCCTTTATTTTTAGATTTTAGCTTAAAATCAACTACTGCTCCATCCTTAGATGTTCTCACAGAGTTCAATATTGAGCAGAATATGGTTATTTCTATTGCGGATCCTAGCTTTGATAGTCGTAGTGAGGGAGTTAATGTTATTGACAGTCATAAAGCAAAAACTTCGATTAGTAACAAAGTCCGCGATGGTGGAATGCTTTATGTTTATAATAGCGGTCTTAATCTCTATACCACAATTGAAAGCGGCGGTATGGAGATTATTGAGACGCATGGTCTCTCACAAGAGAGCACCGTTTATAAAGAGGGGCAACAAAGAATTAAAAATGGAGGAAAAGCTGAAGAGAGTAAAATTTACGGTGGTACACAGTTTGTTTCAGGAGGGATTGATATCAATGGCGAGATGGTGAGGAGTAGCGCCTACAACACTATAATTTCTGGTCAAAATGAAGAGTTAGGATACCAAAACGTTTATGATGGCGGAATGGTTTTTGAAACAAAGATCATGGAAGGAGGAGTACAAAATCTTTACGTCGAAGATGATTTGAAAAATTATAGCAGTTTCGCATTCGATACCGAAGTTTTTTCTGGTGGAGAACAGAATGTTCTAGCGGGAGGTGAAGCTATTGGAGTTGTTTTACATGGGACAGCTGTCCAGAAAATAGAATTAGGTGGATATGTGAAAGATCTGATAATTAAGGATCAAGCAAAATCATGGTTACATCATGGTACAACATTAGAGGGAAGAACAATTGTTAATGATTCTGGACGAATTTATCTTTATGCTGGTGCTGATCAATCTCGTACGGAAGTAGAAGAAATTATTTTAAATGGAAAAGATACCCAATTATACTCCATTGCTTCTCATATTGATGGTGAGAGCTCTTTGATTGAAAATTTAAGTGGTAATGGCAGTGTTATTTTCACTTCTAATGTGTTTGATCCGCATTATTCTCGACTTGAGATCCATGATCTTTCAGGGAATTTACACTTTAGATTTAATACTAATTTTGCAAATCAATCCGGTGATTACCTTCTTATAAGAAAAGGGACAGGTCATCACAAAATAAGCGTTATTGATTCTGGTATTAAAATTACCCATTCTTCTCCAATCAATCAGGATTTAGTTTTTGAGCTTGATTTAATCCATGATCAAGGCGGAAAAGCGCATTTTACTCTGACAGATTTTTCTGGTGAAGAGATTAGCGCTATTGATAATGGGGTTTATATATATGCACTAAAGAAGAAAAATCATAACAATGGGAATGTTTGGTCTTTGTTTGCAGTTTATATTGATGATGTAGCACACAAGGGCAGATTTTCTCGACATTTAAGCCAAGATCAAAAGATTTCTTTTCTTTCAAAAAGTCCATCTCTGATAGATCAAGTGGGTTTCCATCATTCTTCTGAGGAACAACAGCAGGGTGTTGTTTCTGTAGATACTGCATCGCTAACTGATCAGATATTGTTACGCCCAAGTAATCGAGATCAACTTCCTTTGCAATTAATTCAGGAGATTCCAGTTTCTGATTTTTTAACCACTCCCTCTACGGATGCGGTGTTGTCAATGTCTGTGGCTCCTCAACTTGTCTTTCACAATGAGTTACAAACCGTGCGCTCTGGGCGAGAAATTCTAGAGAGAAATAAAAAGAATTCTGCTCTATGGGCATCTGCAATCAAGAGTAAAGAAAGCATTTCCGCAAACCATTTAGATTTTAAGCTGGAGCAGACAGGTGTAGTGCTCGGTATCACTGGTGTTAGTGATCTGACAAATGGAGATTTTTATCTTGGTGGTTTTGGCAGTTATGATCAGGCACATGTTGCTCATGCCCGAGGTGGTACCAGTAGCATAAAGACCTATGGCATTGGAGCTTATGCGACCTATTTTTCTCATAGTGGATGGTATTTAGACAGTGTTTTGAAATATAATCATTATGAAAATACTCTGAAAGCAGTTTCAACGAATGGTTTAGACATTGAAGGGAGTTATAAGCAATGGGCGGTTGGAGCATCCCTTGAAGGTGGATATCGTATGAAGATAGCAAAGAGCAGTTGGATGCAGCCTTATGCACAATTCACATGGTTGCAAGCTGCAGGTAAAGAAATAAAACTTACGAACAAGATGATAGGTGATATAAGCCCTTTCACGTCTTTACGCAGTGAGGTTGGTTTATCTTTAGGGTATGAGTTTGGTTCTGGTATAGAGAGCTCATCGTTGGCGTATATTACTGCTGCATGGTTGCGTGAGAATAAAGATGGTAACCACACGACGATTAATAAACAACATAAATTTAGCACCGATTTATCAGGAAATGCGGGTAAATTAGGAATAGGTTTGAGTAGTTTATTGAGTGATAAATTAAAGCTTTATGCGGAAGCACATTATGTTAAAGGTAGCAAGGTGAAGCAGTCCCTTCAAGGGATCTTGGGTATGCGCTATAGTTTTTAAATGTGGTTGTTCTTTACTCTTTGATAAAAAATTCTGGAAAGACATTAAAAAGATAATGTGTAGGTATAGCCCCTTATTCTCTTGAGTAAACAAAGACATTTAATGGAATGTAAAAAGCATTTTTTATAATATTAAGAATACGTTAAAGATAATTCTTGCAATCTTAGGTTGAAAAAATATTTTGCAGAGCTAATTACGTTTGATGTCTACTCAGGCGTGAAGGGGAAGGATATAGCTATGCAATATAAGTGGAAACTAAGTTGTTGGATGCTCATGATTAGTAGCTGTTTTGGGCAAGCGGCAGCGGAGGGTGAGACGCATTTTTTTTGTCAGTCTTCAAGCTATGGTGAAAATGAAAAAGTACTCCATGTCCAATATAAGAAGGGTATGAGGACAAGAGCATGTATAAATATTAAAGCATCTAAAAATGATGTTATTTTAGAGAGGAGTGGTGGAACAGACTCTTTTGAAAAGCTTAGTGGTGTTAAAGGTACTGAAATATTAGGAAACAAAGTATGGGGAGGAGATGGCAATGATGAGAGTAATGCCGGGCAGTATGTGCAAGAAAATAATATTGTAGCGCGGAAAAATCCTGAACTTATTTTTATTAAGGATGGAGCAATTTTGGAACATTTTGTCCTTGATAATAATGGTAAAGCTTACATTTCGAATGATGGTCAGACAGATGATCCAGGGCACTCTATCAATAACACCGTTAGGGATGGTGCAGAGATTTATGTTTATGCAGGAGGTCTGAGTGAGAATAGCAAAATTGAATATGGTGGAATGGAAAGTATTTATGCTTCAAAAGGAAAACAAGGCATTTCAAAAAATGCTGTCGTTCAGAAAGGGGGAAAACAAAGTGTTGGGGATGGAGGAAAAGTAGAGGGGACAAAAATTTATGGTGGTAAGCAGCTTGTTTTCGGCGAGGGTGATGTTGAAGGACAAATGAAAGGCAGTAGTGCTTCTAATACTGTAATTTATGACCAAAATGAAGCACAGGGGTGGCAAGAAGTGTATGATGGGGGAACTGTTTGGAACACAGAAGTTATGCACGGGGGCGTACAAGAGATTGCAAAAAAAAATCAAAGTGCAAAAAATGGTGGTTCTGCATTTGATACTAAAGTTTTTGGGGGGGGTGAGCAGCATGTCTTAGCTGGAGGTAGAGCTATTAACGTGACTTTAAGTGAAACGGCTACTCAGGAAGTATATGCGGATGGATATGTAAAAAACTTAACAATTAATGATGCAGCAAAATCATGGGTGCATGCAGGAGCAACATTAGAAGGAAAAACGCTTGTAAATCATTCGGGACAGCTCCGTCTTTATGCTGGAAATGATCAACACCATACTATAGCAGAAGACATTGTTTTAAATGGACAAGATACAGAACTCTATGCCATTACCGAAGGGTTTGACGGAAAAAGTTCTCTCATTCAAAAGTTAAGTGGTAATGGGAGTGTTATTTTTGCGTTTACTGGTTCTGATCCATATTATTCTCAACTTCATGTTAATAATCTCTCAGGAAGTTTACATTTCGAGTTTAATACCACTATTGCTCATAATCGTGGCGATTATCTGTTCGTTGAAAAAGGGACAGGTAAGCACACAATCAGTGTTGCAGACTCTGGAGTTGAAATCACGGATCCTTTTTCAAATAAGCGTGATTTAATTACAGATCAGAGTGGTGGGGCCTCTTTTACTTTGACGGGTCTTACTGGTGAAGAAATTCATGCGATCGATGGTGGAACATATATGTATGGTTTAAAACAGAGAAAGGATGAAAACGGAAAAGTTTGGTTTTTATCTGCGGACCGTATCGCTGGACCAGATCCTTCCTTTCCTGATCCGAAAGATCCATTTGCGCCTATTTGGCAATCAACCACTCCTTCAGTTGATGCCGTACTTTCGACAGCAGTAGCTTCTGGTCTTATTTTTAACAATGAGATGGATATTGTACGTACTGGGAGAGGAATTCTGGACCAAAATAGGAAAAATATAAATCTATGGTCTTATGCGATAAAGAGCAGAGAACGTGTTGCAATAGATCATACACACTTTAAGCTTGAGCAAACAGGTATAGCGCTCGGTGCTGATCATTTAAACGAACTAACCCATGGAGATCTGTATGTTGGTGGTTTTGGTAGTTATGATAAAGCACGTGTGATTCATACACGAGGTGGTGATAGCGACGTAAACAGCTATAGCATTGGAACTTATGCAACTTACTTTGATAATCGCGGATGGTATATGGATGGTATTTTAAAATATAATTATTATCGGGATAATCTGAAAACCATTTCAACGAATGGTTTAGCCATTCAAAGCAACTATAATCAGTCAGCGATAGGTGGGGCATTTGAGGTTGGCTGTCATTTTCAACCAGCACAAAATACTTGGATGCAGCCTTATATAAAACTAACAGGTTTACAGGTTGAGGGTAAAAAAGTTAAGCTTACTAATGGAATGATAGGTGATATAAGCCCATTAACTTCATTCCGTAGTGAAGTCGGATTAACTGCAGGACATAAATTTATTTTTGACGCAGCAACTTCCTTAACAGCTTATGTTACAGCAGCTTGGTTACGTGAGAATATAAATAATAATCATACAACAATTAATAATCAGCATAAATTTATCACAGACTTGTCTGGGAATGCAGGAAAATTAGGAATTGGCTTAAACAGTTTTGTCAATGATAAATTAACGCTTTATGCGGAAGCGCATTATCTAAAAGGGCATAAGATTAAGCAGTCACTTCAAGGTATTTTAGGGGCACGCTATAGTTTTTAAGATGTATTTTTACATATTTTATTAAACTTATAAATGTAATGATTAAGAAAGTTAAAAATCAATATTCATATTTATTCAGTTGAGGATCAAATATAGAGGATAAGATTATACTCTATTAAAATCTATTATTTCCTTCTCTATTGTTAAGATGGTTGCAAATTGTATCTTATATTTAAGGTACAATTTGCTTTTTATAAATCTATATTTTCTTAGATTAAAATATTCATTTTACCATATTTCAATTATAAGTTGTGCAAAATAAAAAAACACACTAAAAAATTGTATTTAGACATAAATAAAACACATTATGATACAATCTACAACAGTCCACCTATGAAGTTGTGGAGTGTTTGTCTAATGATTGAGAGTGGAGAGTAGATTATGCGACATAAATGCAAATTAAGTTTTTCAGTATTGATGATCAGTAGTTGTCTTGTGCAAATTACAAGTGCATTTGAAAATAATGATGAGGAGCTACCTCATATGATGAAGGTGATAAGTGGGGAGACAATCTCGAAAGGCTCAACACAGATTACCTCTCTTTTCAGTACTAATCTTACAATTGGTGATGGCGGTGTCGAGATTGTTGATAATGGTGGAATTTCTACGTGGTCTACTGTTGATAAAGGTGGGATGCAAATAGTTACGCGTGGAGGGACTGCCGCAGAGATTAAAATCCTTGGTGGTAAACAGTTGGTTTTCGAAGAAAAGAGTTTTGATCCTAAAACTGTGGCGAAGAAAAGCAGCGCTTATAATGTTACAGTTTCTGGTAAAGATGGAGTTGTAGGACAACAAAACGTGTATGATGAGGCCTGGGTTTCGAATACAAAAGTGGGGAAAGATGGAGAACAAAATCTTTACAAGGGACAAAGAAAAGAGGGGGGAAAGGCAATGAGTACTGTGGTTTCTGAGAACGGTCGACAACATGTTTTAATGGGAGGAGAGGCCTTTGGCACTACCTTGCAAGATAAGGCTGTTCAAGTTGTTTATCCTGGTGGATTTTTGGATAGTCTAACGATTACGAATACTGCTAGTTCATGGTTACATGCTGGTGTAAAGGATATCGTTGGAGATGTAGAGGTTAATGATAGAGGACGCCTTTATTTACTGGCTGGTGATACCACTGATCATCTCACTAAACAAAAACTTTCTGTGGAGGGAAGAGTTGAAGAAATGTTATTTTTGGTGGGTGAGCGGAAACCTAACGAAAAACCTCAAATTTATATTGAGAATTTAACGGGAAATGGAACTGTCATTTTCACTTCTATCCAGTACGATCCACGTCATGTTTTACTCTATGTTGAAAATCTTTCAGGGAATTTACACTTTAAGTTCAATCTTAGTGATATAGGTGACGGTAGTGATTATTTGTTTATTGAGGGAGGTTACGGCAATCACAAAATAAGCGTTACCGATTCTGGGACTGAAATCACAGCTTCTCTCTTACGAAGCGGTAGTCTTGTTACGGGGATTAATTTGATTACCGATAGAAGTCAAAATGGAGGGGCTAATTTTGCTCTGGAAAACCAATCCGGTGAGGCAACTGAAGCTGTTGACATTGGAACTTATACGTATCGTTTGTATAAGACAGAGAGGAATGCCGATTCCAGTGGTGGTTCTACAATCTGGTATTTAGGCCTAGCGAATGGTAGATCAAGTTCCTCGGAGATTTCTTTTCCGCGTAAAAGTAGAAAACCGAAAGTTCCTATTTTTACGGATATGGGAACGAGTACATCTCAGAAGAAGAATAATGGAAGGCACAATAAGTTACCTCCCCAACCAAGACCTCCGCGGCATTTAAGAGATCAGCAGCAGCCTCCGGTATTATCTCTAGGAAATCAAACTCCTGAGGTGATACGTGCTGCAAACCATCATCCTTCTGAGGAACAACAGGAGGGTGTTGTTTCTGTAGATACTGCATCGCTAACTGATCAGATAATGTTACGCCCAAGTAATCAAGATCAACTTCCTTTGCAATTAATTCAGGAGATTCCAGTTTCTGATTTTTTAACCACTCCCTCTACAGATGCGGTATTATCACTGTCTGTGGCTCCTCATCTTGTTTTCCACAATGAGTTACAAACCGTGCGTTCTGGGCGAGGAATTCTAGAGAGAAATAAAAAGAATCCTGCTCTATGGGCATCTGCAATCAAGAGTAAAGAAAGCATTTCCGCAAACCATTTAGACTTTAAGCTGGAGCAGACAGGTGTAGTGCTCGGTATCACTGGTGTTAGTGATCTGACAAATGGAGATTTTTATCTTGGTGGTTTTGGCAGTTATGATCAAGCACGTGTTGCTCATGCTCGAGGTGGTACCAGTAGCATAAAGGCCTATGGCATTGGAGCTTATGCGACCTATTTTTCTCATAGTGGATGGTATTTAGACAGTGTTTTGAAATATAATCATTATGAAAATACTCTGAAAGCAGTTTCAACGAATGGTTTAGACATTGAAGGGAGTTATAAGCAATGGGCGGTTGGAGCATCCCTTGAAGGTGGATATCGTATGAAGATAGCAAAGAGCAGTTGGATGCAGCCTTATGCACAATTCACATGGTTGCAAGCTGCAGGTAAAGAAATAAAACTTACGAACAAGATGATAGGTGATATAAGCCCTTTCACGTCTTTACGCAGTGAGGTTGGTTTATCTTTAGGGTATGAGTTTGGTTCTGGTATAGAGAGTTCATCGCTGGCGTATATTACTGCTGCATGGTTGCGTGAGAATAGAGATGGTAATCACACGACAATTAATAAACAGCATAAATTTAGCACCGATTTATCAGGAGATGCGGGTAAATTAGGAATAGGTTTGAGTAGTTTATTGAGTGATAAACTAAAGCTTTATGCAGAAGCGCATTATGTCAAAGGGCGCAAAGTTAAGCAGTCACTCCAAGGGACCTTGGGTATGCGCTATAGTTTTTAAATGTGGTTGTCCTTTGTTTTTAGTATATGAGGTCTTGAGGCAGTGAGTTATGTGATATTTAGGCAGCGCTTTGAGAAAAGTTGATCTTTTTGTAAAGACTATATATTCCTACTGGGTGTCGTTTTTCTTGTATTTTTCTTCTTGGTGAATGGTTCTTTTGAAGAAAAATATCTCAGTTTATACAAGGACTTCAATGAGAAGGGTTGTTCTGTTATAAGGAGATCGGATATCATAAATATTTCTGTTATTTACTGAGATTTGCACTGATTAGTGCGCCCATTTTTAAAATTTTCTGCGGACTTTTGTACAGGCTCTTGGCAAAAGGTGATCCGCTCGCTATAGAGTGATCCGATAATATTATAAATGTAATAAAGGTGGTTAAATGGCTATAGAGCGTACTTTTTCGATGATTAAACCAGATGCGACGCGTCGTAATTTGACGGGGGCAATTACTAAAATGCTTGAAGATGCGGGCCTGCGTGTCATTGCTTCTAAGCGGGTTTGGATGAGTCAGCGTGAAGCTGAAAAATTTTATGCAGTTCATAAAGAACGTCCATTTTTTGGTGAATTGGTTGAATTTATGTCTTCTGGTCCAACGGTTGTACAGGTTTTGGAAGGTGAAAATGCAATAGCTAAAAACCGCGAAGTGATGGGGGCAACAAATCCCATGGATGCACAGGAGGGAACAATTCGTAAAATACACGCTTTGTCGATTGGCGAAAACTCTGTTCATGGTTCAGATGGTGCTGAAACAGCAAAAACAGAAATTGCTTTTTGGTTTTCTGAAATAGAAATTGTTGGTTAATAAAAAGATGAGTGAAAAGAAAAAACCTCGAAACATCGTGTTTCAGGTTTTTTCTTATGGAGTTATAAATTTCTGAGAAAAACTGTATGAAGCTCATCTTCATGTGATGACGTGTTTTAAACCTGCGCGAAAATAGTCCCATCCTGTCCACAATGTGAGGAGAGCAGAAATCCATAGCATCATGATGCCAAAGTTTGTTATGTGCGGGATAATTTTATTACCAGCTGGTCCCGCCAACAGAAAAACGATAGCTATCATTTGTACAAAAGTTTTCCACTTTGCAAGACGAGAGACAGGAACACTGACTTTTAATTCAGCCAGATATTCACGTAATCCTGATACAAGAATTTCTCGGCAAAGAATGATGATAGCAGCCCATAGGGTCCATCCAGCAATTGTACTATCTGCGGCAAGCAAAAGCAAACAGGCAGAGACGAGGAGCTTATCTGCAATTGGATCTAACATGCGACCAATATTGGAGGTTTGTTCCCAAATACGAGCAAGGTAGCCATCAAGAAAGTCAGTAATTGATGCAATAATAAAAATGGAAGCAGCTGTCCAACGTGCGATATCACTTGATTGCAGTCGTCCCTCTATAAAAAAGCATGCAACAACCATTGGCACTGCGATAATTCGTGCATAAGTGAGAATATTTGGAAAAGAAAAAGTATGATTTTTCATAGAGCTATTTTCAATTCTTTATAAGATATAGTTTATTTTATAAACGTAACAAGGCAAGGATTACGAAACAAGTTTATTTTTCATTAAAATAGTTATGAATTTTTTGTGCAATGGTAATGGAAATTCCTGTAACTTTTGTCAAATCTTCAAGTGAAGCATCGGCAATAGCTTTAGCGCTTCCGAAATGATGAAGTAAAGCGCGCTTTCTTGTTGGGCCAATATTGGTGATTTCATCAAGCGGATTTTTGAATGTTGCTTTTTTCCGTTTTGCTTTGTGTGTTCCAATTGCAAAACGATGAGCCTCATCACGGAGGCGTTGCAAGAAATAAAGGATAGGATCCCGTGGAGAAAGTGTAAATGGTGCTTTGCCTTTTATAAAAAACCGTTCATGTCCTGCGTTACGATCAGGACCTTTAGCTATACCAACCACCGTGATAAAATCATCTAATTTTAATTCAGAAAGTATTGTATGCACACTATTTATTTGTCCTTCACCACCATCAATTAATATGACATCGGGCCACATAGGAAAAGAATCACTATTTTGCCTTTTTATATGTTTACGTTTATTAGGTAGATCATGTTCCTTGATAAGACGTAAAAATCTCCGTCTCATGACTTCTTTCATCATTCCAAAATCGTCACCGGGTGTAATATCGGTCGAGCGAATATTGAATTTGCGATATTGATTTTTAATAAAACCCATTTGGCCTGCGACAATCATCACACCTACTGCGTTCGTCCCCATAATATGGGAATTGTCGTAGACTTCTATACGAGACGGGGGATGAGGGAGTTGGAATATTTCAACAAGACCCTGAAGTAATTTTCTCTGTGTCGTTGTTTCAGCAAGCTTGCGTCCTAGGGCTTCATGCGCATTGATATAGGCGTGATTAACAAGGGTTTTGCGTTCACCTTGTTTAGGTAAAGAAAGAAGTATTTTTCGATTTGCTTTTAAACTGAATGCCTCTGTAAGGAGTGCCTTTTCTTCGATTGTTTCAGATAAAAGGATAAGTTTTGGAAGAGGTTTATCATCATAGAATTGGGCAAGAAAACTTGCTAAAATTTCAGTTCGAGAAAAAGAGGGATCTGCTTTAGGGAAATAAGCTCTGTTTCCCCAATTTTGTCCCATGCGGAAAAAGAATACTTGAATGCAGGTTTCTCCTTCTTTTTGCGCAATGGCAAAGACATCTGCTTCTTGTATCGTTTGCGGGTTAATCCCTTGATGACTTTGTATGTGCGAGAGAGCTGATAAGCGGTCACGATAGGCTGCTGCTCGTTCAAAATCAAGATTTTCTGCAGCTTGATGCATTGCTTGAGCCATATTGTTTTTAACGGATTGGCTTTTTCCTGAAAGAAAAGCTTTTGCTCCTTTCACCAATTCTCTATAATCACTCTCACTAATTTCATCTGTACAGGGTGCAGAACATCGCTTAATTTGATAAAGTAAACAGGGGCGTGTACGGTTTTCAAAAACTGCATCGGTACAGGTTCGTAATAAAAAGGCACGTTGTAAAACATTGATTGTTTGTGTTACAGCACCTGAAGAGGCAAAAGGACCAAAATAGTGGGCTTTCCTTGTTCGAGCACCACGATGTTTGTAAAGGGCAGGTGCGCGATGATCATCAGTGATAATGATATAAGGAAAACTTTTATCGTCACGCAAGAGCACATTAAAACGTGGATGTAATCTTTTTATGAGATTAGCTTCTAAAAGGAGCGCCTCTGTTTCTGTATGAGTTATAACAAATTCCATATGATATGTCGCATGAATCATGCGGGCAATACGGTTATTGTGCCCTTGTTCACGCGTATAGTTTGAAACACGTTTTTTTAGATTACGTGCTTTGCCAACATAGAGAACATCACCTTGTTCATCAATCATTCGATAAACGCCTGGCTTATGCGGGAGGTGTTTAACGAATTCTTGTATGAGTTTGGTACCTTTAAATTGATGTTTATCATTTCCTTTATTGACATTGTCCCATGATATGGGGGAGAGAAAAGGAAGTCTTTCTCTTTCATTGTTAGAACAAGTTGTGTTTTTTTTCAGGATCATTCAGTTCATCCGAAAGTATTGTTTGTTTTTCATATGAAATGTTCTTATCTATTATGGATATAATGATAGTCATTTTTCTTATGAACAACACATTATGATGTGAGATCATTCAATTTTGAATTTGTTTTACTTTTCATAAAAAACATAAGGGTGGTCTCTAAAAAAGTTTTCCGAGTTTGCTAACGTTGTATCTCGTGGATAAAAAGAGTAAATCTATGATGATGAAAGGCTATATTAAAATAGATTTTGTTTTAAAAGACAAATTTGTGCTGCTGACTATGATGTACATTAGGAGTATATTTCAAAAGATCAAGGAAATTGATATTTTAGTCTTGCAATATTTCTGAGCCGTTTTGTATTTTTGATTTTTGTGAAGAAGATTTTGATTTCAGTGCGACATAAAAAATCTAACATAATGAATGCTCTTTTCGTATCCATTTATGCGTTATTTGTGCATTGTTATCTTGTCCAAAACGATCGAGAAGAAAGGGGCTTAATTTTTTCATTTCTTCTTCAAGAAGATAGGGAGGGTTAATAAGAATCATACCACTTCCATGCATCGTAGGTGGTCTTGAACTTTTTCGAATACGCATTTCAAGTTGTAGAATTTTAGGAATTCCTGTTTTATACAGTCCATGAAGGAAATTTTCAATTTCTTTGTCATATTTAACAGGATACCATAAAGCATAGATTCCTCCAGGAAAACGACGATATGCTTTCATTAGTCCCTCAATAAGGCGAGAAAACTCACCAGGTTTCTCAAAGGGAGGATCAACAAGGATAAATCCACGTTTTTCCTTTGGTGGCAAATGTGCATTTAAAGAAAGCCAACCATCCAAATGCAGGACTTTTGTTTGATAATCACCAGCAAATTTTTTTGCTAAAAGATGATAATCTTCATCATGTAATTCAATTGCGGTCAGTCGATCTTGTTTACGCAATAATTGGCGAATAAGAACAGGAGAGCCGGGATATAATACTCTTTCTTTTTTTCCTTCATTGAGTGCATTAATAATATCATACCACGGACAAAGAAGTTCTTTTAAATCTTCTGGGATAGGAGCTGAAAAAAAACGTTGAACACCTTCGCGCCCTTCTCCTGTTTTTTGTGCTTCCAAAGAGGAGAGATCATAAATACCGATTCCAGCATGTGTATCTATGACGCGAAAAGCTTTCTCTTTACGTTTGAGATATTCTACAATGCGGGTGACAATAATGTGTTTAAAAACATCAGCGAAATTGCCAGCATGATAAACATGTCGATAATTCATGAGTAAATTCTACCATATAGATGATCGTCTTTATTAACATAGAAAATGATTTTTATATCAACAAAAAGCCTGTTGTAGAGTTCAAAAAATATTTTGATCTAAATAAAGAAAATCAATGTTATGAATGAGTAGTTTTTTATTATACTTTTAGAGTAATGCAATTTTTATGAGCTATATTGATGTCTAAAATTAAGATCTTTTACTAAAATATGATCAAAGAGAAAAAATTTCAATTGAGTCATTTTTTATATTTACGAGATAATTTTTGTATTGTCATTCTCTTAAAAGGGAACCAGAGAGTGTATAAATGAACTGGATCATCAGTGGAGGCATTAAAAATTTTAAGATCACTTTTCACATTGATCAATAAATTTATCAATGATCTAAAGTTTTATACATTTTACATATCTGATGAAAATACTCTTAAACTGATAGAATTCTTCTTTAATAAAGCTACTGTGAAAATATGAGTAAAGGCAGTAAAACACATCTGTTGAGGTGTAGGAAGACTTCTAACATGAGCGTTTGAGAAATGATTTTATCAGTTAAAGTACAAGTTTTAAATTTATGCATGGAATGGTTAGGTTGTTATGTACGTATTAAAATATAATTTAAAAAAATTGATATGAAGTATATGAGCTGCTTTAATAAAATTAAGAAGGATTAAGTACAGTTCAGCCTAGAGGTATTATGATAGTATTAGAAATAAAGACTATGAGCTTTGGTATTTCTATTTTTCATTCTAAGAGATAAAGAAAAAGCCTTTTATCATTAAGCATAGGTCTTGAGCTTTTATTTTGTTTGCAGGCAATATAGGATTGGCATATGATATCAAGGTGCTTACCATATCTTTACGTGAGGTAAGTGGATGTTGTGGTATTTTTATTGATCAAGAAGGGGACAGGGTACAATATTTCCTTCTATCTTTAGTGCCTTATTGCTCAGCGGCTACAACATTAGGAAAAGTTTATATAAAGAGGTAAAAATAAGGGAGTTTGTGCTGCATGAATTATATTTCGACTTTATGATTGTGATATTATGGGAATGTGTGCTTATGCTCAGGACAAAGAAACAGATACAGTTTTAGGAGCTGAAACGGTTTAAAGGTTTTTGTATAGGGGCGTTTTGCCAGTGATGAAATATATTCTCGGACAAGCACTCACTGATATAAATTTTAAGTTAACAAGTTTGGATACACCGCTTGATATTTTTGAAAAATACGATTTTATATCTTTTAAAATTTTGGCTAATTTACCAGCTGCCATAATTGCGTATATCGTCTATAAAGCGATTTATGATAAGATGCTAGCAACGTTTTCTAAAAGAGTTATTGAGAATATTATTCGTAAGAAGATGTGTTTTCGTGGGCTTTTAATATCCCATGACGTAACTGAAAGTTCTTTCAGAGGACTATACCTTCAGTAAATTTTTTCAGTGGGTTGTAATACCATTCTTTAATTGTAACTGTAATTTGAAAGAGGTGTTTGCGATTGCGCAGATGATGCCATTTTTAAAAGGTAAAACATTGGAATGCGCATCTAATGTTTTCTGTAAAGTATTGAAACCCGATAGAGCAGACGAAAATTCTTTAAGAGAAGAGTTTTTAGATCTTTTAAATAAAAAAAGAGGCTGAAAAGTTAGTTTACAATAAAAAGCATATGATTGCCTTTAACCTGAAAAAAATATGCAAGTAAGATATAATTATATTTGATTGCATTTCTTTAGAGTAAGCATGAACAAACGAATTCAAATTTAAAAGCAGTGAGAGAGAGTGATGGGTAATATTTTTTCACCAACGCATTTAATTGTAATTTTACTGATTATTCTTGTGCTATTCCGGCGCGGGAAGGTTTCTGAATTAATGGGCGATATTGCTAAAGGGATTAAAGCTTTTAAAAAGAATATGAAAGAAGAGGAAGATAGCATTGAGAATAAGCTTACAGTAGCTAAGTATTCCAAAATAATGGATGTTGAATCTCAAAAAACTGAGCCATTATCAGTAAAACCTGTAGTTGCACGCAGAAAGGCTTCTTCTTCCACTAAAAGAGACAAGGCGCCTGTTGCTAAAAAACGGCATGTCAAGTAACCAAGATACAATAATAAGTGTACATTTTTTTAATGAGGCAGTTGAGAGTAAGCGATGTTTGGGATTGATGGGCCAGAGTTTCTCGTGATCTTACTTGTTCTTGTTGTTGTTGTTGGACCAAAAGATTTACCTAAAATGCTAAAGACCATAGCAAGGGTAATAATTTATGTACGTTCAACAGTGAATGAATTTCGTCACCAATTTGATGATGCAATAAAACAGGTCGAGCTTAATGATTTGCAAAAGACATTCTCTGATATCAATAATTTTAATCTGAGCAAGGAGTTAACAGAGACTTTTGATTCTATTCATGATGCAGTAGGGAGCCCCAGCGATAATTTTGGTATAAAGACAACACACCATAAATCAAAAAAAGACAAAGCAGTTTTGGGACGTGCACAGAGCAAAGCCAATGAAGATTTAACAGAGTCTGTTAATTTTCATAGCCCTGAAAGTGTTTCTATAACTTCTAAAAATGAAGAAGGTGTGTCATGAATGTAAAAAAAGATGAAATTGATGCTAATATGGCACCACTTTTAGAACATTTGATTGAACTGCGTCAGCGAATTATTGCTGCTCTAGTCGCATTTTTGATGGCTTTTATTATGTGTTTTCTTATCAAAGATTATATTTTAAATTTTTTAATATGGCCTTATCAATGGGCGATGAAAATATCGGGTGGTAATCCTGAGAGTATTCGTTTGCAATCAACACAAGTATGGGAAACTTTTTTAACGAAGATGAAACTTGCTGCTTTTGGGGCAGTTATCTTATCTTTTCCCTATACAGCATTTCAGTTTTATAGCTTTATTGCACCAGGACTTTATAAAAATGAGCGTATGGCTTTTTTGCCATTTCTCATTGGTGGACCGATTTTGTTTTGTATTGGGGGAGCATTTGTTTATGTTCTCTTGGCACCAATAATGCTTTGGTTTAGCCTTTCTCAGCAGATTCTTCCAGATGTTCATTTAAGGATAGAGTTTATAGTCCGTATTTCTGATTATTTGAACTTTATGACATCCTTTATCCTGATTTTTGGTTTGATTTTTCAATTACCTCTTATAGTCAGTCTTTTAACAAAAGTTGGTCTTTTATCGTCTCAGAGTCTGGTCTCTAAACGAAAATGGGCTATTCTCCTCTCTTTTATCATAGCGGCGATAGTAACCCCATCGGATTTTTTTACTATGTTTGCAGTAGCTTTACCAACGATAGCTCTTTATGAAATTTCAATTTTAATTGCTTACTGTATAGAAAAGAGAAAAAAATCCTCTTAAGAGAAGTTTATATTTTGTGTGATAGAAAACAAATCGAAACGATGCAAATGAGGAATTTTTATGCTTGATATTAAGTGGATTCGTGAATACCCAGAAAAATTAGATGAAGCGCTAGAAAGGCGAGGTCTTGAGCCACAAGCGGAAAGATTAATAAAACTTGATCTTGAACGTCGCTTACATGTTGCTAAAGTACAATCTGCGCAAGAGCGACGTAATGTTGCTTCAAAAGAAATAGGGCAGGCTTTAGCTGCACATGATCAGAAAATGGTTGAACATCTTAGAGCTGAAGTTGAAGAGATTAAAACCTTTCTTTCTTCTGCCACAGCGGAAGAAAAACGGTTGACGGAGAGTTTTGAGAAGGCTCTTTCAGCACTTCCTAACCTTCCATTGGATGATGTTCCAAAAGGTGCAGATGAAAGTGATAATGTTGTTATCCGACATTTTGGTATACCTCCAACATTTGATTTTTTACCAAAGGAGCATTTTGATCTTGGCCAAAATCTCAAACAGATGGACTTTGAGCGAGCAAGTCGTTTATCGGGGACGCGCTTTACTGTACTTTCAGGAGCATTAGCACGGCTTGAACGTGCACTTGGTCAATTTATGCTTGATGTGCATGTTGATGAGCATGGTTATACAGAGGTTTCTGTACCTCTTTTGGTTCGTGATGAGATTGTTTACGGAGCTGCTCAGTTGCCCAAATTTGCTGATGATCTTTTTCGAACGACAGACGGTCGATGGTTAATTTCTACAGCAGAAGTGCCGTTAACCAATTTGGTAAACAATGAAATTCTTGAGATATCAGATTTACCATTGCGCTTTTCTTCTTTGACTCCCTGTTTTCGTTCAGAAGCTGGAGCAGCAGGTCGTGACACACGTGGTATGTTGCGTCAGCACCAATTTTGGAAGGTAGAAATGGTATCTATAACGACCGAAGAGCAATCTTTAAGAGAACTGGAACGTATGACAGAGTGTGCAGAAGATGTGTTAAAACGTCTTGGTTTGCCTTTTCGCACGGTGGTTCTTTCTACGGGTGATATGGGATTTGCTGCACGTAAAACATATGACATTGAAGTTTGGCTTCCTGGTCAAGGGTGTTATCGCGAAATTTCCAGTTGTTCAGTTTGCGGAGATTTTCAAGGGCGACGCATGAATGCTCGTTATCGTAAAGAAGGAGATAAAGCATTACACTTCGTTCATAGTCTTAATGGTTCTGGTACGGCCATTGGGCGTTGTCTTATAGCTATTCTTGAAAATTATCAGCAAGCTGATGGATCAATTATTGTGCCAGATGTTTTACAACCCTATATGAAGGGTGAGCGTTATATTACTGCTTAATTTTATGAAAGGAGAAACCACTATGCGTTTATTGCTGAAAGAAAATAACATGCAAACGCTGGGGGTTGCCATTTTGAAAAAAATAAGTTGTCTGTATGATAAGGGTGCTACTCCATTGGAGATCGAATGATACTATGGGGCAAAAGGGTATTTTACGATTTCGTGAAGAATTAGCGAGTCTTGTGTTAAAAATGCGTAGCAAAGGGATTGATGATGTTCGCTTTTTTGCGGCATTTGAGAAGATTCCACGTCAGCAGTTTGTTGCTGCGCCTTGGTTCAGTAGTGCTTATGAGAATAAAGTTATTCCAATTGAGTGTGGTGAGTATATTGAACGCTTGGAAGAGCAGCTTTTGATTCTTTCTGCGTTATCGTTAAAAAAAAAGCATCGTGTCTTAGAAATTGGTACAGGATCTGGTTTTTGTACCGCTCTTATGGCGTGTCTAAGTGATCGTGTGATAACAGTTGATCGTTATAAAACACTTATTAATTTGGCGCGCCAAAAGTTTCAAACTTTGGGACTTGAAAATATTGTTGTAAGGCAAATTGATGGAAGCCGTACTGTTGCAGGTTTAGAATCATTTGATCGTATTCTTATTTGGCCGTCACGTTCTGATGAACCAAAGGAATTTTTAGAACTGTTAGCTGAAAATGGGATTCTTATTCAAGCTATAGGGCCTGATGAAGGGGTGCAAAAAGTAACACGCTATACGAAAATTGGCAGTCGATTTGAGTGTTTAGAAATGTTTCAAGTGCGCTATCAACCCTTTATTAAAGGCATTGCAGAAATACTTTAATTTTTGAAATTTAAGATATTACGCAAATTCTTTTACCTTTTTATTATAGATAAATTCATTTTGATCTTATTATAAAGATATTTATGAATAAAATATTTCATTTTAACTCTTAGGTAATATTAAAAAGCTTTAATAGATTTAATTGAGTATTAACGGGTGAGCAAAACTATGTGTTTAAAAGTTTTGAATGATGTTTTTTGGCATAATTTTCAGAGAATAGCTTTTTTAGCAATGACGATGATTTTTGCGGGATGTAGTTCTGGTACGCAGCGTTTTTCTAATATTTTTTCTCACAATGCAGTATCCACACATTCCAATATGTCCACCACTATCCCGACAGACTCACAAATGCTATCGTATGGCGGTGTAATACAAAGCACGGAATTACCTCCTGTAGAGCCAAGCAATGAATCATGGACAGATGACAATATCGCGTATAATTCTCAACAACAAGGTGGGATGTCTTCTTCTGATAGTCAAATTATGGGGACACCACCACGAAATCTTGGAACGCTTTCCCGTTCACAACTCGATAACTCTCCTATTTTTCGGCGAGATTCTTATATTGTCCAGAGTGGAGATACACTGTTAAGCATTGCACGGCAAGTAGGGATTAGTGTTGAAGCATTAAAATTAGCAAATGGTATAAGCAGTAATTCCATTTATATTGGTCAAGTCCTTAAGATTCCAAATAAGCGTGTATCAAAAGCTTCGAATACCTACAATGATGATTGGGCTGCATCAAAAGCAGGTTCTTCACTCCAGTCTCAAGTTAGGTCTTCTATAAGACACGAGAAAGCTTTGTCTATCGATAAAGTTCCTGCAATGCCTTTACCTTCTACAAAGAAGAATGAAACAAATATTGGGAAGAATTCTTCCAAGCCTATGAAGCAATTGAGACATGAGACTGTTTTTTCAGATACTATAACAAATACGGATAATGTTATTACTCCACAATCCACAGGAATTTCTAAGATGCGTTGGCCAGTGCGAGGGCGTTTATTAAGCCAATTTGGTCAAAAAAAAGGGACAGCAACGAATAGAGGGATCGACATTGCTGTACCTGAAGGCTCATCTGTAAAAGCAGCGGAAAATGGCGTCGTTATCTATGCGAGTGATGGGTTAAAAGAGCTCGGTAATGTTGTTATGATTCGACATGAACACAATATTATCACAATTTATGGATGCAACAGTAAGCTTATTGTTAACAAGGGACAAAGGATACAACGTGGTGATGAAATTGCTAAGTCTGGTATTTCAGGGAATGTTAAAACTCCACGTGTTTATTTTGAGGTGCGTAAAAATTCTGTACCTGTTGATCCTACTGAATATTTAGAGAATTGATAAAATTGTGTTTTGGAAATCTGCGGCTTATAGGGTTTTCTAAAAAAACGATTACTATGAGTCAGTCTTGTAATATTTGTGCCAGAAATTTTATAGGTTTAAGAATGATGAATAATTGATTTCATTAAATGAGTAAAAAATCATTTTGCATCATTTATTTTTTTGATTATTAAGAATGTATATATTTAATGATATATAAAAATCTGTTCCTTAGAAGTTTTGTCCGTTGCTTTCTATTTTTTAAGGATTTATGGCCTGTCTATAAGGTTGTGATTACATTGGGGTTATTTCGCTTTGTATGTAAATCCTCTGGGGAAGCTTTTTTTAGTTGAAAATCTGTTTTACTAGAGTGAGAAAACACCTGAAGTTTAATCTATAGGAGATGAAAATGTTTATTAATAACGCTTATGCTCAAGTTGCAGATGGTGTTTCCAATGGGCCCTCACTTGTTAGCTTTATTCCGTTTATTTTGATTATTGCAATTATGTACTTTTTTATGATTCGTCCACAGCGTGTGCAAATGAAAAAGCGACAGGAGATGCTTAATGCTATACGTCGTGGTGATACAATTATAACGGGTGGTGGTATTATCGGAAAGGTTACAAAAGTTTACGATGAAAGTGGTGAATTAGAGGTTGAAATTGGTGATGATATGCGTATTCGCGTTATCCGTTCAACATTATCTGATGTTCGCGTTAAAGGTAAACCAATTGCAGAAAAAAAATCAAAACCTTCTAATACAAAAACATTGAAGAAATCTAAGTCTATTATGAAGGAAAGAGTGAGTGTACCTAAAGAGGAAGAATCTGTATCAAAGGAAAATGATATTTAAACTATAATTGCAGTCTTTTACATTTGTTTAGAATACATTTTTATAAAAGTCTGTTGGTTCTGTAGAAAAGGCAATCTCATTGGAAGGGTGGTCTTATAGTTGATAAATGAGCATAGTGTTTCATTTGTTTTTCATAGACTTACAAAATAGCTACTTCATTATGAAGCATTGCAGAAGATTGCTCTATCCTTTGAAGCGTGTCATTGTTTTTGGAATATAGGATTTTCTTATTTTTGAGTAAATTAGCTGAAATAATTTTTTTAAAGATGAATCTTTTTTAAATAAGCGCAACATTTAACCACGGATTATTACCAATTTTTCTTGTATTTATTGCAGTGTTAAGACAGATCTTTTGTATAAAATATTTTATATCGATATTAGTATGTGAGTTCAGATAAAATAGATCAGTCTTCATTATAAGTCCTTTGCTGATTTGGAAAAAAAGAAGAATGAGATTGTGGTTATTTCAAAAATAAAGGATATTGCCCATGTTTCATGCAATTCAGATCCGTGAGGCGCATTTCCCAGGGCGTGTGCCTATTGATGCGTATGGAAATGGTGGATTTCGCTTTGCTGATATGTCACATAGAGGTTCTATTATTTGTGTACCATCAGGGATTTATGGTATTGATATGGTAGGGCCTGTTCCCACTCGACATGATATAGCTCATATTTTAGAAGAATCGTCCGAAATTGAAGTTTTGCTAATAGGTACTGGTGTTGAATTATTACGATTACCTGAAGAGTTACGGGAGCTTTTATGGGAAAAGCGTATCTCAACAGATACAATGAGTACAGGTGCGGCGGTGCGTACATTTAATGTTTTGTTAGCTGAGGATCGTGCAGTTGCTGCGCTATTATTTGCGGTAGAATGATAGATTATCTAGGAAAATCAATATTTATTTTTACTAGAGGAATTGTGTAGTTCTTGATTGTTCGATGGAGTTCTCTCTTATTCCTCATTTAGGGGAGTGTTTTTGCCCGCGAAAAGCTCTCAGAAGAAGCCAAGGCGGGTATGGAACAGGCTGGAGAAGATCTAGCCAATGGGGTTGTCGATGGCTTTATGTCTTCCATCACACAATTGGCTGACTTTTTTAAATCCTTACCCCATCGCACCAAAGGATGGATTGGCTCAATTGATTTATCTAACATGTTTCATTTGCCCAGTTGGCTTGGTGGCAAAACAGCTTTGCAGCCGATTGTACAATTTGCCGGTCGCCAGCAAACAAGCCCTGCGGCAACTGGGGCAAGGGACAAAAGTAAACAGAGTGCATCCGTTTATCACCATCAAAATGTCACGGTGCATGTGAATGGCGCGCGTGATCCTCTTGCCACAAGCCGTGCGGTCACCCAAGCCCTCCAACGGGCAAAAGCCAATGCCCTGCATGGTGGGACAGAATGAGGCAAGGAGAAGCAATGAGGGGAGGGAGCAGATGAAAGATCCTTTGATGATGTTGGGACCG
>NZ_JBTTDI010000060.1:0-1012 GCF_055796185.1 Bartonella sp. P12B
TTCTAAATAATCAGTACGACGGTAAGCACGCTCTACTTTACCCCCAACCGTATGACCTAGAATGGTTTCAGCGACTTCAAAAGGAGCATCGGTTGTTTCTGCGAGCCAATCGCGTAAACTAGAGCGAAAACCATGCGGGCGAGCTTCAAGCCCAATCTGTTGCATATATTGTGACATGCAATTTTCACCAAGAGGACCACGACCTTTTGCAGAAAAGAAGAAATCATTGCGAGAGAGAGGACGCGCTTGTTTCAAAATTTCCAATGCTTCAGATGATAAAGGCACGCGAAACTCTGTTGTAGTATCAAGCCTTCCTTTCATATTTTCAGCAGGGATGGTCCATATATTCCCATCAATCTGATCTTTATGGATATGACGCAAGGGATTTGTACGAACGCCTGTAAGAATAAGTAGACGTAAAGCTAGTTGTGTCATGGTTGTTGTTTGGCAAAGTGTTTTATAAAAATCCGGAACCTCTCTCCAATCCATTGCCGGTATATTTGTGACTTTATGGCGTTGTTTGCCTAAGAGCGCGCGTGCTTTTTCTGTTGCTTGTAAATCAACATCCAAATCCAATGCAGCAGCATGTTTGAAACAAATATTAAGTCGATTTAGTGCTTTCTCTGCTGTTGCCGCTTTTGTATGCCAGATGGGAGCGAGCACATTGCGTATATCGGTTTGGGTAATCTCTGAAATGGGTATACAACCTAACTTAGGGAGAATATAGAGACGTAAAGGTAAAAACCAATCTCCAGCCTTGCCATCTCCTTTTAATTCAGCTTTACGAGTTTCAAACGTATCTAAAGCGATATCTTTTAAGTAATGAAGATTCCGCATTGCCTCACGTTTTTGTTTGTCACGTTCGTTAATTGGGTCACGACCCTCATGCAAAACAGAACGCCATTGAGTTGCTAATTCACGGGCTTGTTTTAAAGAGACATTTCGCAACGCACCCAAGCCCATTTCACGACGCCGCCCGTGGATGGTATAGCGTAAAAGCCATTGAGCGCCA
>NZ_JBTTDI010000061.1:0-1011 GCF_055796185.1 Bartonella sp. P12B
ATTCAACTCTGGATCAGGGGTGCACTGCCCACCAAGGATGGCGCCTTGTGCTTTTAAATCACGCAAATAGGCGTTGACGCTTTCACTCACATCACTCATGTAGGTTTTTTTGATATTGCGGTCGACCGCCCACATGTGCCCACGCAAGATGGCGTCATTGATCATATCCGCGGTTCTCACAACGGATAAGAAAGCGAATTTTGTATCGCTTGAAAGGGTGCGATTGCCCCAAAGACGATAACCATTTTCACGAATAATTGTTGTGATGTTTTGTTCATTGAGAAGGTTGGCACGGCTTGATCTGTCACCAATGGAAAAATCAATCGGGCGGGTAATCCCTACAATGCCATTGATCACTTTGTTTGAAGGGGAATGCCAAAAGCCATGGGTAAAATCTGTTTTGGCAATGATACCCGCAACTGCTGCACTTGCGGGCTGTTCTAGGATTTCTCCATTACGATTTATCTTTACAAAAGGATCAACAATGAGAGCGCGTTTTGAATCAAAATCCTTTGCTGCACCAAGGGCTGCTTCATCGGTTGTGTTTGGTGCATCAATGATTACAATAGCGCGGAGCCGCTCAGCAATGCCAATCAACTCTGCTGCTACAGGATTCGAGGTTACACTGATTTCGGCTTTCGCTGTTGCACCGGTTCCATCACCTTCAATCGTTACATTGGGGGCGGTTTGATAATCAAAGCCATTGTCCTTGAGAACAATCGAGGTCACTTGTCCATTGGCGATAATTGCTTCTGCTTTTGCGCCGCCGGCAATTTTAACAGTTGCTTGGGTATAACCACTGCCTTTGTTGGTGACCTCAATCTTGCTAAGGCTAACAGGGCGTTTATGGGTAAAGCCTGGAGCAATCAGAATGCGTGGTGTTTGTCCAAGAAGGGATTGTGCTCCAATCAAAGCATGCACACCTTCATAAGCACCATTGGCATTCACACCGCCAAGAACATTGGTCAGTGTTGCATTTTCGTTATCACCTTCTTGCACACGCACGACAAC
>NZ_JBTTDI010000007.1:0-56945 GCF_055796185.1 Bartonella sp. P12B
GTTCGTGTTGCGGAGGAATGTTAGAAAATCCTATTCCCTAACCTTTATTCACGTATCCCGCACCTTTAAAAAATATATGGAAAATCAATAAGTTATTTATAGTTAAAGATTGAGAAGCGGAGAGAAAGGAAGAGGCTAGAGTCTTATATAGAGGTTATTTCATTTGACAAACTCATGCTGATACCGAAAAAAGAAAGCAACGCTTCTTTGAAGCTCTAGGGATGCCATTATGATAGAGTGACAGCAATTATATTTTAGGCTTAACGGTTTAGAATATTTGGTAAAGATGTTCCTGATATAAAAGACGCCCATTGTTCTAAGAGGATACGACGTTGTTCTAAGAAATCTGTTCGCATGTAAGCTTTCGTCACTGAATTACCAACTGAATGCGCAAGAACAGATTCTGCAATTTCAAATGGTGTTGATGTTATCTCTGCTATCCAGTCACGAAGACTCGATCTAAAACCATGAGGTCTATAATCAAAGCCTTTGTCTTTCATGAATTTAGAAAGCGTTGCATCAGATATAGGCTTTCCAAAACTCCCAGAAAATAAAAAACCATTTTTTTTTGCTTTTTCAATAACAGCAAGCGCTTCAGCTGTAAGTGGCACACGAAAGTCCGAAACCTTTCCAACAATCCCCTTCATATTTTCTTTGGGGATAATCTATATTGATTCATAAATCTCTTCTAACCGAATATGCCTGATTGGCATAGAACGAACACCCGTCAAAATAAGAAGTTTTAAGGCTAAGTTTGATACAAGCTCATCATTTAAAGATTGAAAAAACTTAGGCACTTCTTTCCATGGCATTGCTGGAATATTTTGGGTATTTTGAATAAACTTTCCTAATAAAGCTTTTGCTTTTGGTATTAATTGCATATCCACATCTATACCAAGTGCTGCCGCATGTTTTATAGCTATATTCAAGCGGGATAGAGCTTTACTTGCTGTTTCGTTTTTTGTCTTCCAAATGGGAGAAATGCATTCTTTTATATCAACTTGCGTCAGTTCAGTGATTGACATATCACCAAGTTTAGGAAAAACATGTAACTCAAGAGGTGTTAACCACCTTGCTGCTTTCCCTTCATTTTTCAATTCGTTTTTTTCGCTTCAAAAGTACCGGAGGCAATTTCTCGTAAAGAAATACCACCTCCTGCTCGACGCAAATTTTCTTTTTGTTTTTGGCGAATTGGATCAATTCCTTGATCCAAAAGATCACGCCAAGCTGTAGCCTTGAACCGTGCTTCTTTTAAAGATACATTGCTACAAGAGCCTAATCCCATTTCTCGTCGTCTTTTATTAAGATCAAACCTAAAAACCCATCGTCCTTGATCTGGTGCAGTTTTGATGAGCCATAAACCAGCTCCATCAGCATATTTACCTTTAGATAGATTTTTTACAGATAAGACAGATAGTCTATCACGTGTTCTTATTCTTCGAACCACCTTTTGGAACGCGATTGGAACGCTTTCATCTGGTACCAAGATTATATATAAAAGGCAATTAAATAAATAAAATAAAAACAATTATTTATTAAATATAAAAAAGAGAAACCGCGCTATCAGGTGATATTATAGAGAGTTCTAAGACAAGAAAAAATCGGTGCACAAATGGTGCAGCCGTCCGCACCATAACATTTAGATTTTCCTTATTAATAGCTTGTAGAGAATGACAAATTAAACCGCATTTAAGAGCATCTAATGCTAACAAAACAGTATTATAATAACTCTTTTAATTACGAATCATAACTTCTTTTATTACGCTTAGCAGCGCTAATGATCTTCACTAAATTTTCATACTAAAAAGATCTTTTAAGCTATTTATCACCTTATCACAATATTAAAAATCTAGATAACTAAAAGTTAAATCCTTTCTTTCCATAAAAAGGGTAACATTCTACAAAACAGCGAAAAAAAGGCCCTATCAAGGATAGGACCTTTTCCATCAATTTAATCTTACAAAAATTAGAATTTGTAAGCTATTCCAACACGAAAGTCATTCGTTTTATATTTAAGTTCAATTTCATCACCGAATTTCTTTTTACCAAAATCCGAGTAACGATATTCCGCACGGACAATGACATTATCTGTCATTGCAACATCAATGCCACCACCAAGAGTATAACCAATCATAGTTTTTGTAACATCTGATGTTTTATTAAAGGGCTCCTCTCCTGTAATTAATGTCGACATAATATCCTGAAACTCACCATAAGCGACACCACCAGAGATATAAGGCATAATACGATCAACAGTAAAACCAATGCGCGCTCGTGTGGCACCAGTCCATTTTTGTTTTAAAGTATGAGTGAAAGTCAGACTGCTTTTCCTTGTTTCTGCACCTTCGTCGGTTCTTGCTTTAACTCGCATCATAAGGCCTTTTTCTTTCGAGCCATTTGTGCTATCTCCATTTTCACTCCCACTCTCTATAACCTCACTTCCGTTATCTTCTTCAGTCTCAAAATGACTTTTCTTATTGTCTCGACTCGTAAAAAATATATCGGTATCAATTCCCAAAATAAAATTATTACCAAGATCGAAATTAGCACCAGCATAAATCCCACCTAAAAAACCAGAAAGTTTAGGCATATATTGCTTTGCCACGGGTACCCATTCCTTCTTTCTACTATCATCATCAGGATAGAGAGGAATATTAACATCAGGCACTATAGCAGAGACTTTGCTCGAAAAACCACCAACTTGGCCTCCGAAATAAAAACCGCCCCAAGAAAAAGGTGGAGAAACAACAACTGGTGAAGCAACATGTTCTGGCTGTTCAGGAACAACAACATCTGCTGCCTGTACCATAGAAGTTGAAACCAAAGTAAAAATGGATGCTGTTAGAAATTTTGTATTCATAAAATTATACCCCATTGCTATTATAAATATAATAAAAAATCACATTCAGTAAAAACAAAGCGCTATCAAATCTTATGCTGCAAAATCACATATACTCCTCTATAGTTACATCAAAACCTAATTCAGCAAATATTTTTACTCAATTTTAAGCTTTAATCAATACTTTTATATCTAATTTTATCAAATATCATCTTTTATATTTTAATCTGTTATGTTTTACTTAAAAAATAAAATATAATACTCTTCTTATTTAAAAGATTGTATCAAAATTCCAAAATCAGTTTATTCAACGGCCTGTTTTTCGCAGCCACCATCCGCAATAATGCCGAAAATTATCGGCACATTGCTAGTTATCAAACCTTGCCATAAAGAGATTTAAAAATACATTTGGTATTGCATAAAAGAAATGATTTTATTTCAGTTATTTATTTGAGCAATTTTTTAAAAATTATCACACTTAAAATACATATTTTTGATTCTTCACGTAAAAAAGGCTACCCATGTTATTTATTCAATGTAAAATCTCATACTAAGATTACAGCTTTGACTGAGAACTTTTTAATTATAATATTTCTCAATAACTAAACAAATAGCATCATCATTCTTCAAATTTTATCTCATAAGAGAAATCGAAACGGCTTTATTTAAAAATCGCTCTATCGTGACTGATTTCTATATTATCCTCTGGCTTAACTACGAACCTGTCTTTATTAGGAAAGGTAATAAAACACCCTTTCATGCAAATCGTAGCAGTTTGATTAGTACGCAACGAGAGATTTAAGGGTATACTGCCTTCCACAATGATGAGAGAATGTACCTTTAAATCGGCATTCTTGACGGTTGCTGCAAAAGTTGTAAGAGCCCAAATATCCAACAGAGCAACTGCAATACAAATGCAAACATATTTTAACATTCTAGGATTCCCTCTTCAACGAAACGTTTATATAATATAAAATGAAGAGCATTTGTCACCTTAGAAGGTGAGGTGATATTAGGCACATAAATAGCCAAATTAAATGAAAATTTCTTACTATCAAATGCAGTAAAACTAACCTGCGGCGCAGGATTTTTTAAAACCCCTTCTGTTGCAGAAGCAATTTCTAGCAAAATTTCAACAACACGTTCTGGAGTGACATTGGAAGAAACAGTAATTGGAATATCAATCCGTCCCATTTTACTCCGTCGTGTCCAATTACTAACATTATTATTGATGAGAGTTGAATTAGGAATAATAATTGTCTTACGCTGAAGTGTTTCAAGTTCTGTTGCACGTACACTGATCCGTTTAACAATACCACCTACTGATCCAGATTCCACATAATCCCCCAGTTTAAAGGGTCTTCCAATCAAAATAATAAGCCCAGATACGAAATTTTGAACGATATTCTGCAAACCGAAACCTATACCAAGCGAAAGCCCACCTGCAATAAGAGCAAAATTTCTAAGATCCAAACCTGCCATCGACAATCCGATCAAAGCAGAAAGAACAATACCACTATAACTTATAATTGTTTTGATAGAATTACGCACACCAGAATCAAATTCACCATGTGATAATATCGTGCTATCTAACCAACCGATAAATTGACGAATGACAAAAAAACAAGCGAAAAAAACAACGATTCCTGTAATAATAGAAATCAAAGAAATAGAAACATTTCCAATTTGAAAACCGGTCATCAACTGCCACAGTACCGCTCTCAAATCAGAGTAAGAAAATCCAAATTGTACAGCAATGGGCATTGCACAAAATACAATAACAAATAAATTAAGGAAAATACTCAGAATACTCCCTAATTGATCCATCGTTTTTTCTTCTAAATGGAGCCATTGCATCAAAGCATGACCAACGCTTGTTTTTACAAATTGTCCTTTTTTTCCAAGTGCTTGCGTACTTTTTATCCCTAAATACATTAAAACTATAAATGTGCCCCCAATTATAATTTGCTGCATCAGAAAACGCGCTAAGCCAACATAACCTAAAAAATCCATTATAATCAGCAACAATCCTAATAAAATGAAGGCAATGCGTATATAAAATGGCCAAAAGTATTGTTTTTCTTCTTCATTTTGCAAATGCTTACGCTTGAAACGTAAAGGTACAAAAGAGATTATAAACAGCAGAAGCGCTACAAGGAAAACAGCAATAAAACTTTTTGCGATTGTTAAAAAAAGAGAAGCCGAAATTATTTGATAAATACTATCAAAAACAGCATCAAATGCTAAAATTCCACCTAAAAAAGTAAGCAAAATCACCAATTGATGTGCAACCGACGGAGCAATGTTGAAAAGATGCATAGGGGTTATATTCGATGATAACAGAACAACTGCTAAACGATTTATCAAAAAAACTAAGATAATTTGATAGCCTATCGTATCAAATACTGCTGTGAGCTTCCCTAGCTCCAAATTAAAACTACGAGATAAAAATAATACAAGACAAACGCAAAAAACACAGACAAGCAAAGGTAAGAGAATTGAAATAAAAGCGACTAATAAGCGCTGTAAATAAGATATCTCCTCATTACTTTTAGCAAAGTGATCATACACATATGCAAGAGCTTTACGAGAAAAATAAGAGAGTCCTAAAGCAGTAAAAAGTGGAATAAAAAAGGAAAGAAACAGCTGTAACAATTTGAAATAAAAAACGAAACTTATCCAAGAACTCAAAAGAAAAAGAAAATCAGACGAAGCTTCTTTTGTTTTCTCAAAAAAATGTTTGAGCATTGGAATTGAAAACTCAAGCCTGTGTGTAAGTGTGCGTTTAAAAAGCTCTCGAGATTGAGAAATAGCAAGTTCAGATATTCTATTTGTAGCCAAAAATATTGCTTCGAATCGAAGCACTATGCTGTTAATTTCAGCTTTTTTCTCCAACAAGCAAGCATACTCTTTAGCTATTTTTTTCGAGTTTTCTAAACCACCATGAAGTTCTGTTAATTGATCAAGAAGTGCATTAATATCATTAAGAGGGGCACGCAAAACAAATGCCTCTTCTATAGCACGCTGACTGATATCTCGTGCACGATAACGCACTTCTGCTAAAGCATGCTCATCTTCTAATTTATTTTCAAAATCTTTTTTTAAAGTTTCTGTATTTTGTTCAAGATTCTTAATAACAAGCTGTTGTTGTTGAATAATTTTATCAATTAACTGAGAAGTAACTGCCTGTTCAACAATTGCATTTTGTGACCCAATATCTCCCCATACACAAGAGCTAAAGATAACTATAATCGAAGTAACAAAGAAAAGTATGCGTATTTTTTTTCTAAAAAATGAATACATATCTGCCTTAGATGTACCAAAGAGGAATCTGCCCCCTCTTGTTAACAATATGGTATAGAACAAATATTTTCAACTTCTGTAGAACAATTTATAATCTTCCCCTTATCCTATAATACTGATAAGAGGAGAAAGGATAATCGTAACTGTGAACATAACAAAATTAAAGAAGGTACTCTAACATGCTTTTTTTGCACCCCTATTGCAAAAAAGAAAATTTTCTTCCCTTTACGATCTGGCTTCTTCTGTCAGGATTCTGCCTATTGTTAACAAGCAGCTTAGGAACACGTGCTTATTTAATAAAACAACCCCAAGCAAATAATATAGTTAAAAAGAATAACCTTTATCCACAAAATAAGCGTAGCCAATTGAACGTTAATACAACTGAAACTAAAAAGTTTGCAACATTTTATCTCGATCCTGTTTTTCCTAAAAAGACTTCTCAAAATATCCTAACATTGAATCTCTTTTTGATAATAATTGTCGTTATTTGTACACAACTTAGAAACCTTAAAACACAATATTTTTTAAATAAACGCGCTCCTCCTCTTGCTTGAATTATGAAACTATCATCTTATCTCACCACGACCTTTAATTAACAACTCTTTAAATTGCCTATTAGCGGAATATATCATGCGTACACCCAGTTGGTTGACTACTCTCTATTGTCTGATTCTTTTAAGCAGCATTTATGTTGCCTTGCCCAATTTATTCTCGCAAGAACAGGTAAAAAATTCACGATTTTTAACCGATACCCGTGTAACACTTGGGCTTGATCTTCAAGGAGGCTCTTCTCTCCTCCTCGAGGTCGATAGCAAAACATTAAAACGCGACCAATTACACGTAATTTTAGCAAATGTACGGAACACACTACGTGAAAAACAAATCCCTACATCAAGTGTCCGTATTACCGAAGATAGCGTGGTTGTACTTGTTTCTGATCCATTACAAATTGAAAAAGCACTCTCTGCTTTGAAGACATTGATAACCCCCATACACAGTAGCTTTGGTGCTACAGCCGATGATATCACTATTAGTGCTCAAAATGAGACTATCCGTGTCATATTAAGTGAAGCTGGTATCAAGGATCGTATGAGCAATGCTATTGAACAAAGCTTAGAAATTATTCGTCGCCGTATAGATCAAGTTGGTGTTACTGAACCAGCCATCCAAAAGGTAGGAACCGATCGTATTATGGTTCAATTGCCAGGCTTACAAGATCCAAAGCAGCTGCGTGATCTTTTAGGAACAACCGCAAAGATGAGCTTTCATCTCGTCCCTTCCAATGTGGATATAAATAACCCTCCTGTAGGTGTTTCAATTCTCCCCGGATATACAGATCAGACACAACACTACGCAATTTATGATCAAATCGCCTTAGATGGAAATGTCCTGAAAGATGCCCGCGCAGGTTTTGACCCACAAATGCCAGGACGTTCTATCATTTCATTCACTCTGAATTCCGCTGGCGCAAAAACATTTGCGGAAATAACACGACAAAATATTAACCGTCCTTTTGCAATCGTTCTCGATAACAAAGTTTTGACCGCTCCTACTATCAATAGCGTTATTCCCAACGGGCAAGGTCAAATTACAGGGAACTTTGATCCCAAAGAAGCCTCAACTCTCGCTGCCCTCCTGCGAGCTGGTTCCTTACCTGCCCCACTCACTGTGATTGAAGAAAGAACTGTAGGCCCAAATCTTGGTGCTGACGCAATTCAAATGGGGCTTTATACCGGCATAATCGGCTTCGGTTTTGTTACAATTTTTATTTTTCTTCTCTACAGAGTTTGGGGACTTATTGCGAATATAGCACTTGCACTCCATACTATTTTAACATTTGCTGCACTCAGTCTTCTAGGTGCAACTCTCACCCTACCCGGTATTGCTGGTATTATTTTAGGTATCGGTATTTCTGTTGATGCCAATATTCTCATTAATGAGCGTATTCGTGAAGAAAGCCGAAAAGGCATTAGCGCCTTTGCAGCTTTAGATCGTGGATTCAAACACGCTTTTGCAACCATTGTTGATGCCAATGTTACTGCAATTATTGCAACTATTTTACTGTTTTGGTTTGGCACCGGTCCTGTTCGCGGTTTTGCTGTAACAATGCTGCTTGGTATTATCATCTCCATGTTCACAAATATCACCATTGTGCGTATCATAATGGTTTGGGTAATCCGCAAATGGAAAATTAAAACTCTGCATCTTCATTCTCTTTTCAATATTATCCAAAAAAATACAAATTTCCGTTTTATGAAGGCACGCTTTATTGGTATTGGCGTCTCAATTGTTTTATCACTTGCTTCGATTTTTCTGTTTTTAAAACCTGGCTTAAATTTCGGAATTGATTTCATTGGTGGAAGCCAAATGAGTATTACCACAAAAACACCAGCAAACTTAGCGACCTTACGTTCTAAGCTTTCTACCCTTAATATTGGTGAAATTACCTTACAAAATATTGATAATGCAAACACTGTATTGATTCGCATGCAGAAACAAAGTGGCAGTGAAGCGCAACAAACCATCGCCATTGATAAAGTCAAAACAACAGTACAAAACATCTATCCAGATGCCACATTCGATCAAATAGAAGTTGTTGGTCCAAAAATTTCAGGTGAGCTTGCTACAGCTGCTTTTACTGCTGTTATTCTGGCCGCAATTGCCATGTCTCTTTACATATGGTTGCGCTTCGAGTGGTTCTTCGCGGTCGGTGCAATTATAACACTTATCTTAGATACGACAAAAATGATTGGTTTTTTTGCCTTATTCCAATTTGATTTCAATTTAACGGCCATTGCTGCTCTTTTAACAATTGTCGGTTATTCCATAAACGACAAAGTTGTTGTCTATGATCGCATGCGTGAAAATATGCGTCTTTATAAAAAAATGCAGTTGCGAGAACTCATTGATCTTTCAATTAATCAAGTTCTTATCCGTTGTCTCTTTACATCGGCTACGACGGTTCTTGCTATGTTACCGATGGCGATATGGGGTGGAAGTGCGGTCCATAATTTTGCAATACCCATGGTCTTCGGGATCATTATTGCGACATCATCCTCTATCTTTATTGCCGCTCCGATTTTGCTTCTGCTAGGAGATTGGTGGCATAAACGGAATAATCGTACAAATAAAACACTAAACTAAAATGAAAATGCCATGCTTATACAACAGGTCACCTCTCTTCTCATAAAAAACTCACAATTGTTTCATTTTTTGATAAAAAGTCGTAGATAATCCATGCTTCATGATACACCACTGATTACAACTATTGTTGCAGGTTTATGTTTAGCCTTTCTTCTAGGAATGATTGCTAGCCGTTTGCGTATTTCACCACTGGTAGGATACTTATTAGCCGGTGTGATTGTAGGACCAAATACAGGCGGCTTTAGAATAGATTCCGTTATTATCAACCAACTCGCTGAAATTGGTGTCATTTTGCTGATGTTTGGTGTTGGACTCCATTTTTCATTAAAAGACCTTTTATCTGTAAGAGCTATTGCTATCCCTGCTGCCATTGGACAAATGGCATTTTCTACTTTTCTGGGCTTATGCCTTGGTTTAATGATGGGATGGGGTTTCAGCGGTAGCTTAGTCTTCGGTTTAGCTCTATCAATAGCCAGTACTGTTATTTTACTACGCGCTTTACAAGAACGCCATCTTATTGAGACAGAAAAAGGACGCATTGCTGTTGGGTGGTTGATTATTGAAGACTTAGCGATGGTCCTTATTCTTGTCCTCATACCATCACTAGCAAATATCCTTAGTAATACAAAAAAGGAAGCAATTGATCCTCTTGTTCAGTGGTTGGATTTAAGCATTTGGGGGATTTTTGGTCTTACCATATTGAAAGTCATCCTCTTTATTGCACTTATGCTCGTTATTGGACGACGTGTTATCCCATGGTTATTAAAAATGAGTGCGCAATCAGGATCACGCGAATTATTTCGTCTTAGTGTCTTTGCTATTGCATTAGGAGTAGCGTTTGGAGCAGCCCATTTATTTGGAGTTTCTCTTTCTCTTGGTGCTTTTTTTGCCGGTATGGTTATGAGTGAATCAGAATTAAGCCATCGTGCAGCGGAGGAATCTTTACCGCTACGCGATGCATTTTCTGTTCTTTTTTTCGTTTCTGTAGGGATGTTATTTGATCCAGGAAAACTATTAACGCATTTTTTTCCTCTCTTAGCAACGCTCTTCATTATCATAATAGGAAAATCTATTGCCGCCTTTTTTATCGTTAAGGCTTTTCGTTATTCTAACGCAATAGCTTTAACCATCTCTGCAAGCCTTGCTCAAATCGGAGAATTTTCTTTTATTCTTGCAGGTTTAAGTTTGAGCTTGGGACTTTTAAACAATGATGCCCATGATTTAATTCTTGGAGGTGCGATTCTTTCTATTTTGCTCAATCCCCTTGTTTTTATTGCCTGCGATAAAATAAAAAAACATCTAGAAAAATTGCCTACAAATTTACAAGATACACAAGCGATCATTGATCTTGATTCTCAAGATTCCGATCAAGAATCTTTACAAATGACCTTAAAAACCAATCATATCGTGATTGTTGGCTACGGTCGTATTGGTAAATGTATTGCATTATCTTTAATAAAAAGGAATGAACCTGTAGTGATAGTCGAAGAATCAAAACGCCTCGCTGATAAAGCAATTGCAGACGGCTTCGAAGTGATTTGTGGGAATATCATTCAACAGGAAGTGATGAACGCAGCAAATATAAGTGATGCATACAAAGTTGTTGTTACGATGCGAAGTACCATTGAAGTCGGAGAATGTATAGTGAATATCCGTAATATGAAAAAAGATATTCAGATAGTAACACATGCATTATCCGATGTAGAAACAACTTATCTCATTGATTTAGGTGCAAATGTCGTAGTAACTGATGACGAAGAAATTGCTAACAGTATTATAGAACATATCATAGAACAAAGATCTGTAAAAAATATGCACAATCATGTGATAAATTTACAAAAAACATAAAGTGGATAAACAAAGCGTGAAAATAAAGCAATTTATATGGCCATTTATTGGTATCTTAGCAATGCTGATATCTATCCGCATTCTTTATATAAAACTTTCTGCTATTTCTTTTAATGATGTATTGGAACGTTTGGGCCATTTAAATGCACAAGATTGGCTATTAGCCTGTTCGTGTTCTCTTCTAGCTTATGCTGCTCTTGCGGGATATGACCGAATTGCCTTGCAACATCTGGGCCATAAAATTTCTTGGTTTTTTATCGCACTCTGTTCGTTTACGACCTATGCCCTTTCACACAATATTGGTGCTTCAGTTTTTTCTGGTGCAGTCGTACGCTATCGCGCCTATAGAATGAAAGGATTAAGTGGAACCGAAATCGCGATATTAGTAGGTTTTTGCTCTTTTACCTTTGTAATAGGTACAATCTTACTTTTTGGAATTGTTTTGATTTTAAAACCTGAAATTATCAGACTCATTCATGATAACCTTCCTGAATGGCTTGGAACAACAATTGGTATAATTCTGCTCGGCTGTATAGCCCTTTATACCTTTGGCAGTTGGCTTCAACTGAAACCCCTCCGCTTGAGTAAAAAAATTCAACTTTCCTACCCACAATTAAAAATTGTCATCCAACAACTCCTCATTAGCCCCCTAGAACTTTTAGGAGCAGTAGGGATTATATACGCAGTCCTCCCACATAATACAGATATTCATTTTATTTCTGTGCTCGGTGTTTTTCTCGCATCTTTCACTATAACGCTTCTCTCCAACGCCCCAGCCGGAGGAATTGGTGTTCTGGAAGCTTTATTCATAACAGGTATGCCCAGTGTAAACCCAACTGATGTTGTTGCAGCACTTATTGTATTTAGAATGCTTTATTTAATCATACCACTGATCATTTCTTTATTTGTTGTAGCAATTTTTGAAACACAACAATATCGGAAACGGATCTTCAAAACACCCCCTAAATAAAGAGAAATCACGCCTTTATTTTTATGACATATAAATAACAATAACCCTGTTGGATCTTGTCTTGTTTGTAAATCAACATAAACATTATCTTTAATTGATTTTTTTATATTGATTTGAAGCCTCTCTTTTTCATACCAATTTCATGATCAAAATACATAAAAATAGTTTAATATTTGAATTTCCTTTAGCAAACCGTCCAAATAAACCTATCCAATAAATTCTGTATGAAAAAATCACGCTTTTATAGTCCTGAATCCATTTTCAACATTGAGTTTACTTCCTTATAGTGCAATGCCCTTTATAAAACTTTTTATGATAGAAAAGAATAACAAAAATTTTTAAGATAACCTGACGAAAGCAAAAATGGTTTCACAAATAACTTTGCACCATTTTCTTCTTCGCTAAACAAATCATCAATAAAGGGCTTCATCTAGTATGAAGTCTCCCCTCTTCCAAGCTAGAGATTCATTGACAACTCAACTTTTTTCACTCATTCTACACATTCAGAATAATGAGTTTTTTCGTGTTACACAAGTGGAGAAATAAGGATTTTAGATAAATTTCGGCGATCCATTTCAACAACTTTAAAGCACAAACCATCAGCCTCAAAGCTTTCTCCCTCATTGGGTAAATGGCCAAACCGCCATAGCATAAAGCCAGCAAGAGTCGTATAACGATCTGCCTCATCAACAAGATTACGCCCAAGATAACCACTTAAACGGCGAATATCAGCATATCCTTCAACAAGAAGACTTCCATTTTCAAGTTTCTCTGCAATCATGGGTTCTTCATCATCATCAGGAAAATCACCTGCAATGGCTTCAAGAATATCTGTTGGTGTTGCAATCCCTTCAAAAGATCCATGTTCATCAACAATAATTGCCAGCTGGATTGAAGAATGACGTAATTGCTCCATCAATCGTAAAACACTTGTATTTTCATGAACGACAAGGGGTTCCCGCATAGCTTTTTTCCAATTGATTTTTTTTCCTTCAGCCAAGTTCAAAAGAAGATCTTTTGTCAAAGCAACGCCAACAAATTCATCCACTTTTTCACGTGCCAGAATTAAGCGGCTATGTTTAACCTGTTGTAATTCTTCACGCATTTCATTCTCATTGCTGTTCAAATCCAACCATTCAATCTCATTGCGTGGTGACATAATAGAACGAACAGGACGATCAGCCAAATCGAGAACACCACGGATCATCTCCTTTTCTTCTGGTCGAAACAACTCAGAAGCTGCGGCTTGTTCAGCAATAACATCTACAGTCTCACCAAGATTACCGTCTTTGTTTCCGCCTCCTAAAAGCCTCAAAACAGCATCAGCTGTTCGACCACGCAGATCATTTGTTGTAATCATTTTCTCACGATTACGACGTCCGATTTGATTAAAAGCCTCAATGAGAACAGAAAAACCAATAGCAGCATATAAATACCCTTTTGGAATATGAAAGCCAAATCCCTCAACAATAAGAGTAAAGCCTATCATCATCAAAAAGCCAAGACAAAGGATGACAATGGTGGAATGACGATTAATGAAGCGCATAAGAACACCAGATCCACACATCATCACCCCCATAGCAACAATGACAGCTATATACATAACTATTGCCTGCTCTTTTGCAATCATCCCTGTTGCAGTAATAATACTATCGAGAGAAAAAACAGCATCCAGCACCACTATTTGAACAATTACCTGCCAAAAAACAGCATACGCAATGCCTGCTTTTCTTTCGTGCGGGACTCCTTCTAACCTTTCATGTAATTCTAATGTTGCCTTTGCCAACAAAAAAACTCCACCCCCAATTAAAATAAGGCTATGCCAACTAAATTCAAAAAATGAGAGTGAAAAAATTATTGTATCGACATTCATCACCCATCCAATAATCGTGAGAAGGAAAAGCCGCATCGCTAACGCTAAGGTGAGGCCTATCAAGCGTGCACGATCACGCAAATGCAGCGGTAATTTTTCAGCTAAAATTGCAATAAAAACGAGATTATCTATCCCTAAAACAATTTCAAGAAAAATCAACGTGATCAAACCAAACCACACATGGGGATCAGCGATCCACTCCATCATAGCTCACCCTTTAAACACTTAAACGTGCACGATTGATAAAACAAATTCATGAGCTTTCATTCGCACAATTGATAAAGAACATTGAACACAGAAAGACTGCATTCAAAGAAAGGAATGTACTCCTTAACCCTACACAGTTATTGATAAAATTCATAAAACAGAAAGGTAACCTATACCGCCCACAACCACACGAAGGCTCCTCTGATTCTTTTTCGGGCATTATGCTCGACGATCCTCCAAACTATAGTCCCGTATAATAATCAGAACATTTATTATAGAGCTTCTTATAATGGGACTATTTTTACATAAGATCAAGATGTATATTACATTTTTAATGATACAGCTAATTTAGCTATAAACTTTCCCATTTCATGTAAAAAGCAACAAAACTCTCTAGACTTATTCCCTTAGGAGCGTTATAGAATCACCTATTCTTACTTTCTGATAAGCTATGGGTGATTAGCTCAGTCGGTAGAGCAGCTGACTCTTAATCAGCGGGTCGTGGGTTCGATCCCCTCATCACCCACCATCTACTTTTGCGATACATCTAACTTATTGATCTAACATATATTTTTTGTAGTGAGGGTGTAGCCCGCCACCAGTGTAGCTTGCCACTAGGTTTTGCAGCAATTCATTTTTTTCAAAGGCGTTTTTAGGCGCTTCTCAGAGAAGCTTTAAGAGGTGTTTAGAGCCGCTTTCATGAGTCTTGTTTTCTTTGGATCAGAATCACAATTTGAGATGATTCATCTTTTCCAACAATCCTATTATTTGACACCTAAAATCTGTAAAATATGCATGCAGAGACCAACAAATTTTGTATCATTTGCATCATATTTTGTAAAAATGACCTCATTTTCAAAGGATTTTCATTTTTTCAAAGACCTCTCAAAGACCATTTATTGCCCCCTTTATGCATGCTTTTCTTCATAGATCACTAAAACGTGTAAAATCAGATTGGAAAGCAAGAGGGACAGTTCCTGTGGGACCATGGCGTTGTTTGGCAATAATCACTTCCGCTTGCCCCCTCACCTGATCCATTTTCTCTTGCCATTTGACAGCTTCAACGCTGCCTTCCTTTGGCTGTTCATTTTTTAAGTAATATTCTTCACGATAGACAAACAGAACGACATCGGCATCTTGTTCAATTGAACCTGATTCACGCAAATCAGAGAGTTGTGGACGTTTATCGGTGCGATTCTCAACTTGTCGTGAAAGCTGTGAAAGAGCAATGATAGGAATATTCAGTTCTTTTGCCAATGCCTTAAGAGCCATGGTAATCCTTGTGATTTCTTCACGCGATTGTCTGAGGAACGCTTTGTATGACCCGTCATGAGCTGGAGATAATCAATCATCAACACATCTAAACCATGTTGTCGTTTGAGGCGCCTTGCACGCGCTGCTAATTGGGCAACAGACAGACCACCCGTTTGGTCTATATAAAGCGGGGCTTTTTGCAAAGAACGCGTCATATGAATGATTTTAGTAAATTGCTGTTCTGAGAGATTGCCCCATCTGATATCAGAAGAAGAAACCTCTGTTTGCTCAGAAAGAATACGAGTTGCTAATTGTTCTGAGGACATTTCCAACGAGAAGAATCCAACAATACCCCCCCCTCATTATCTTATTCTCGCGTTTTGCTATCATGCTTACAAACATTGGCAATGTTAAAAGCAATGTTGGTCGCAAGAGAGGTTTTCCCCATACCGAGGCGTCCAGTGAGAATAATAAGATCAGATTTTTGTAACCCTCCCATTTTTTCATCAAGTGTTTTATATAAGTCGCTATCCCTGAAAGCCTTGAAGAGCGCTTTATAGCAGCGCTTGGTGTATTGGATGCTTTTTTACGGTCTTATTGAAGTTTTCAAAGTCTTTTTCCTTTTTTATGCAAAATTCTGATTTTTGCTATTTTCTGCTCTTTTCGTGATTTTTAGGTATCAAAATCCATTTTAACAAAACGTGCATTTTATGGTAAAAAATAGACATAAAAATAATAAATTAACACTTAGCTCTTGGCTAATTTTACCTCTTCCCACTTAATACAAAATCTACTGTCAAACAACACTCTCGTACTGGTTTAAAAGGAAAATTGCGGTATGCTTGGTAGGGTATACATAGATAAAACACCGTGTGTATAAAACAAACTGTTATCTGAGAGAATCTCGTTTTGCTTTCAAAAGTGACAATTCAAAAAAATTAACAAAAAAGACATACATTATATGTTACAGTCAAAATTCATTTATATAACAGAGGGGGAGATAGATGTTTGTAAATATAGATCAAATTGTTGAAAAATTAAGAAAAATAAATTTGCCCACATTCCTTCTGAGAAAATCAATATCAGAGCTCATGAGATAACTGATCTAGCCCGACTGAAGAGAAGCTGGGACTATTTACCTATCGATCCTTACATGAAAAAAGGTGACACCTACAGGAGAAAATGCTTTGGCAAATTTATCGTAGATGTAGCCAACAAAACTATAAATTTTGTAGAAGATAATGTTTTTTTCAGAGTTCTGAAATTAACAGTTATGCGGGTGGAATTGAAAGAAAACTACCAAAAATATCCGATGCAATATCATCAAATGTTATATTGCACAAAATAATTCAAAACACACTTAGTGCTTTTTTGATATATAAAAATAAAGAAAGCTCAATATGGGATGTCTTTGTCCACCAATTCCGTATTGAAGCAAAAAAAGGAATTCAAGGAAACCCTACACCTGAAGGAATCCATAAAGATGGTCATACATTTATAAGTATGCACCTGATCGATAGACACAATATTGAAGGTGGCACATCCTATATTTATGATGAAAACAGAAAAAAATAAAAGAGATCATTTTGAAAAAAAATTTAGAAAGTATACTGCTGGATGATAGTGAAATGTATCATTCAGCCTCTGCAATTTCATCAAGAAACGATGAAAGAGGTTTTAGGGATTTGATGGTTATCGATTATAGAGAAAAAATACAATGAAAATTGCGATAACAGATAGAATAACTGAAATAAGTAAATTTGAAAAACCACTGGTTGATTTAGGTGCTGAATTTTATTTTTTTAACTCTTTAAATGAAGATAACTTTCCTGATGACATTTTGGAAGAACTTGATGCCTTATTGATCTGGCATGCAAAAATAACAGAAAAAACAGCGAAGAAATTGCGTAAGTGTAAAATAGCAGTACGCTTTGGTATCGGTTATGATCAGGTAGATTACGAAGCACTTAGAAAGCATGGTGTTGAATTTGCTAACAATCCTTCCTATTGTATAGATGAAGTGGCAGACACCGCCTTAACCATGATTTTAGAGGGATGCAGGCAAGTCTCTAGACATAATGATTTAGCAAAAAAATATGGCAAGAAAACAATCTTAAAACAGTCCGTCCCAAGCAGAAAACAATTGGATTGATTGGCTTGGGTAAAATAGGAAAAGCAACGTTAGAACGTTTAAGGCCTTTTGGCTTTAAAGTGCTTGTCTACGATCCCTATATTGATGCAGGTCTGGCTAAATCTCTCAACTTCAAACTTCTCGAAGAGATTAATTCCCTTCTAGAGGAATCTGATGTAATATCAGTGCATTGCCCTCTTACAAAAAAACAACAGGAATGATTAATTCAGCATTCCTTAATAAGATGAAGAAGAATGGTATTCTAGTGAACACTGCAGGGGAAAAATCCTCAGTGATTTTGATTGTTTGGAAAAGCATCTAAGAGAAAATCCTGACTTCCAAGTGCTCCTTGATGTTCTTCCTATGGAGCCCCCAAGTGATTACTCTCTCATTAAAGCTTGGCGAGATAATGCGAAGTGGTTATCGTCGCGATTAGTCATTAATCCACACAATGCATATTTTTCAGAAAGTTCACACATCGATATGAGAAAAGATGTTGTTTCCACAGTAATATCCTACCTATACAAAAAGAAAATGAAAAATTTGGTGATTTCCTATGATTAATGACATTTACTGTGTTGGACGCAATTATGTTGAGCATATTCATGAACTAGGCAATAATGTTGAAGATGAACCTGTTATCTTTAGCAAGCCCAAAAGTTCACTCCTTTTAGGCAATGAAATTTATCTTCCTGATTTTTCCAAAGAAATCCATTTTGAAACTGAAATTGTGCTCAAAATCTCAAAGGATGCTTTCATAGTCACTGAGAAAGAAGCGAAAGAATGCTATGATGCAATAGCAATAGGTCTCGATCTCACAGCAAGAGATTTGCAAACAAAACTGAAAGAAAAAAAGCTTCCTTGGCTTTTGTCTAAAGGATTTAAAGGCGCCGCATATGTATCTGACTTTATAAACAAGGAAAAAATAAATAATCCAATAACCTTTATAATGAAGTTGAATGGAGAAACGAGGCAAATTGGCAATACGAAAAACATGATCTTTAGCTTTGAGAAAATAATATCATTTTTGAGTCGCTACATTCAGTTAAGACGTGGTGATATCATATACACAGGCACTCCACAGGGTGTAGGGAAACTTTCTAAGCTCGATAGAATAGAATTATATCTCGAAGACCAATTAATTTCAGAGCTAAAAGTCAAATGAATCATCAAATATTAACCTTTTTCATTGTTTCATTTTTTTTAGTCATCTCACCGGGGCCAAATATGGTCCTTATCATCGATAATGCCACGAGATTGGGAAAAAAGAACGCATTTACGAACGTTTTAGGATTGTGTACAGCAACATATGTGCATGGAACATTTTCCATATTAGGTGTATCAGCGCTCATTCTCAACAACAAAACGCTATTTTTTTTAGTGAAATTTATGGGAAGCTGCTATTTATTATATATGGGTTTTAAAGCGATTAAATCTGGAATACACAGTTTAAATTCAAAAGAACGAATATTAATGAATAAAAAGAATGTCGTAGGTAAAACAAAGCTTTTCACCAGTTATATGGACGGTTTTCTGACCCAAATACTCAACCCTAAAGTATCAATATTTTACATAGCAGCCTTTCCAAAATTCTTGGCTTCTGGTGGGAGCATTAAAAAAGGCTTTGAACTTATCACAATACACTCTTTCAATATCTTTGTATGGTTCACTTTTATGACCCTTTTTATATCATTTACCAGCAATGCTTTAAAAAAACAGAGAGTAAAAGGGGCAATTAATATCGCGACAGGAACAGTTTTATCTCTGTTTTCTTTTTTCATCTTCTTTGGATAACAGCATCTTATCAATAATATGTTGCCTTGCTAACAGACAAATCTTTGCACAATCTTTGTCCAGTTAGGCTATGAATTGATCTAACTTACTCTTGGAATGCTGATTTATTAAAATTAAATATGAGACATTTGAAAATACTTTTTACTATCTCATTTACCATACTCTCATCATAAGGTATTATAAATTATAGATTATAAGCGCTATAGCCCCTCATAATAAGCTTATAGCTCACAGCTGTTGCTTCTACTGATCCAGAGATGACTCAACATACCATCGAAGTAATGAGATGACTCTGATCAATACAATCATCACCGTTGAAAATGAACCTGAAGCCCTTGTTGAAATTCCCACGCAGTGTCAATTAAAAACATTGTAGAATTGTCAATCCGCATAATTAATTTTAACAATTGAGAGATTCATATTGATGTTTTATGAGCAGATTGTATTTACGACAGGACAAAAATTTTAAAGTGATATCCGACAGCAGTTTCACGTTAAATATATATCATTCTCCTTTAGAAGACAGAGAAAGAATTTAAAAGATCAAATATATTCTCTATTCTAAAAAACAGTACCAAATGAATATTGAGAACCAGCACAAGCAATGATAACAACAGAGATAATAACAGCGATAATCACCTTCATGGCTAACCTTATCCCATTTCCAAACCATAGTGAATGCACTACCTAGAACTATAAACCATCACAAGGCACCAGCTCATAAAACCATGAGGTGTAACAATCGTACAGCATTCTCACCAGAACTTATTGTCATAAACCCCGCAAAGGCTCTCAAGCAATTAACATTTTTGAACTTCCCACAAATGCATGACTAAAGTACCAAATTTTATAAAGGAATTATCAATTGAAGAGACCAAGCTGGATCTCGGTTATGGTAAAACGCAAAACGCACAGAACAATATTAAAAACCATCAGTACATATGATTGTAAAAATCAATTTAAAATTTTTATCATTTGGAAATTATTTCTTAAACAGAATAGAAACTCTATACTCTATTCAAATGAAAATGAAACTCTTTTCCCATTATGATCTTAGAAGCAACGATAGTACTTATACGGCTAGAATTTTCCATCTCTCACAAGCAGTTTCTCACGAACTGTTTGAAATAGTTTAAAAACAACGAGCATAATGCTCAGTTCTTTTATCAACTCTTTGCCCATCATTTCAGCGACAACTTAAAACTCTATACTCCAATTCTGGAGTAAAGTCGTCTCTCCTTAGACGTTTTCTATACCTTTTCTTTATCCACATAAAATCATAAAAAATATTTTTTTCCTTTACTCCTCATTTATATCATGCTTCGATACAGGAGATTACTTTTTTCAGTGTAATTTTAAACCTTAAATAATCAAAGGGAACCTTCAAAAAATGAACTATAAACAAAATTCAGAAGCTAATCCTCAGCAAAAATTGCAACGCGGATTAGATAACCGTCACGTACAACTTATAGCCCTTGGTGGTGCTATTGGAACAGGTCTCTTTATGGGATCAGGAAAGACAATCAGTGTAGCAGGTCCCTCCATTATACTCGTTTATGCTATTATCGGGTGTGCCTTATACTTTGTAATGCGTGCTATGGGAGAGTTATTGCTTTCTAATTCACGATACCGCTCTCTCATTGATTTTTCAACTGATATGCTAGGACCAGGAATCGCTTTTTTTGTTGGCTGGAGCTATTGGTTGAGCTGGGTCGTAACTGGAGCTGCAGATATTATCGCCATCATCACTTACATGCACTTTTGGTGGCCAACACTCAATCCATGGATTATTGTTTTTTCTTGCATTGGTTTCTTTTTAATCTTCAATCTCTTTGCTGTAAAACTATTCGGAGAACTTGAATTTTGGTTTGGTCTTATCAAAGTCGTAGCAATTTTAGCATTAATTGTTGTTGGACTTTATATGGTCATTACTGGCTTTACCTCTCCAAATGGCACTGTTGCCTCTCTCAGTCACGTATGGAACGGTGGAGATATATTTCCTCGGGGAATTACAGGTTTTTTTGCTGGATTTCAAATCGCCATCTTTTCTTTCGTTGGTATAGAGATTGCAGGAACAACCGCAGCTGAAGTCAAAGACCCTAAAAAAGTTCTGCCCAAAGCAATTAATGCAATACCGGTTCGTATTGTCCTCTTTTATATCTTTTCTCTTGCTGTCATTATGTCAGTCACACCTTGGGATCAAATTACTCCGGAGAAAAGCCCCTTTGTTTCGATGTTTTGGCTTGCTGGTATTCCAATAGCGGCTGGTTTGGTAAATTTTGTTGTCCTCACTTCGGCTGCCTCCTCAGCAAATAGTGGTATTTTTTCTACCAGCCGCATGATATATGGGCTTGCAACACAAAATGGTGCGCCTCGCCTTATGGGAAAACTTTCTAAATACCATGTTCCAGCCAATGCTCTATTTTTTTCTTGTCTCTGTATTTTCTTAGGATACTCAATTACATCGCTATCTCCAAGCATTATAAGTGCTTTTACAATTGTAACGAGTATTTCAGCTATTGCGTTTTTATTCGTATGGTCTACAATTTTGATTAGCTATATTGTATATCGCCGCAATCATACTCACCTACATGCTGAATCTGTCTACAAAATGCCAGGAGGCATTATCGTATGCTGGTTTATTTTAGTTTTTTTTGCTTTCATGCTTTATTTGTTAACATTAGAACATGATACTTTCATAGCTTTTCAATGTGGCGTAGTATGGTTTGTTTTTTTAGGCATAATGTATTTTATGTTTGTGAGAAAAAAAACGCTTAAAGACAACAAATAGAATCTCTACAGAATAAAGACATCAAAAAAGGGTAACGAAAGTTACCCTTTTTTGATGTTTACATGTACAATTTACAGATTGAATTTTAATTACGCTCTTTATCAACTAGGGCATTAGATTTTATCCAAGGCATCATAGAACGGAGTTTTCTACCAACTTCTTCAATAGGATGGCTATCATTTAAACGCCGTATACTTTTAAAATGAGCAGCACCAGCTTTGTATTCTTGAATCCAATTGGATGTAAATTTTCCCGTCTGAATATCTTGCAAAATACGTTTCATTTCTGCTCTCGTTTCATCCGTAATCACACGTGGACCAGACATATATTCGCCCCATTCAGCTGTATTAGAAATTGAGTAATTCATATTTGCAATGCCACCTTCATACATAAGATCAACAATCAACTTAACCTCATGTAAACATTCAAAATAAGCCATTTCTGGTGCATAACCTGCATCCGTTAGTGTTTCATAACCCGCTCGAATAAGCTCAACGAGACCACCACAAAGAACAGCTTGTTCACCAAAAAGATCAGTTTCACACTCTTCTTTAAAGGTTGTCTCAATCACTCCAGCACGTCCACCACCAAGACCACAAGCATAAGATAATGCTACATCATGTGCCTGTCCTGAAGCATCTTGTGCAACGGCAATCAAGCAAGGAACACCGCGACCACGTTGATATTCATTGCGCACTGTATGGCCAGGACCTTTAGGAGCAATCATCACAACATCAACTGTTTTTTTAGGTTCAATTAAACCGAAATGAATACTCAAACCATGAGCAAAAGCAATCACAGTGCCATCACGTAAATGATCATGAATATGCTCTTTATAAATATCAGCTTGCAATTCATCTGGTGTAGCCATCATAATAAGATCAGCCCATTTTGCTGCTTCAGCAACACTCATAACCTCAAAACCATCCACCATAGCCTTTTTAGTTGTTGCGGATCCTGAACGCAGAGCAATTTTCACATTTTGAACACCGGAGTCTTTCAAGTTTAAAGCATGAGCACGCCCTTGTGAACCGTAACCAACAATGGCTACGTTCTTTCCTTTAATCAAATCAACATTTGCATCATGATCATAATAAACACGCATAAAAATACTTCCTTCTCTCTATTTAAACTTAATTTTGGCTTATTTTCATTGAATAAATAATTAAAAAATTAATTCAAGTTCTTGAGGAAAATATAAATAAAAAACATCACTTATAGTAACAAAGAAATTGCATATCTTTTTTAAATTTATAGTTTGCATACAAAAAGCTATATCCCCAAAAATTTTTAAAAGAATATTTTTAACAAAATAGAATTCAACTACGTCTTTACAAAAATACTATATTGTACAATAACAGTACTTATAAAATAAATACATATACTAAAATTATATTCTTCTTTCAAAGAATAAGGCATTATATCCTTGAAATTAAGATATTGTATGCATTTTTTAACATGAACTAAATCAAAGTGGATAGCAAGAAAAATTATAAATAAAGGATCCTGTTTTATCCTTAAATGCAAAAAATCAGTTTCACTGCTCTCATGATAAAAAAATGTTCCTTATAGAGTCCTATTTTCACAGATTCAATAGAGGTAATATTGAATATTTTAACTGAATAAATTCATAACTGAAGAATACAGAAAAAACATAAGTCTGTATTCTCATCATAATTATTTTTCTCACTTCAGTTGCTAACACAAATCTAAAAGTTTTTATTTCTTATACTTCTTATGAAATCTATCGTTGATTTCCTGCCTTTTTAAAGGAGATTTCCTCAAAAACGACAAAACTTTGTCACATCTCTATAGGCTAATATGATGAAGTTACAACCAATCATTTTAAATTGAACGTAGCCTTTCTATCGCTCTCATGATGTATACTAGTAACATCTATCTAAACAAACATATACACAGCTGTTTTTTCAAGATAAAGAGAGCTTTACAAAAATTTATCTTGCCCATGGTATAAAGGGAAAAGGGGTTATACCAATAACCGGATGAAACGCTCAACCGTTTTGTGCATTCCATATTCTAACGCATCGGCAATAAGCCCATGACCAATAGAAACTTCATCAAGCCAAGGGATACGATTAATAAGAGCAGGAAGATTTGTAACTGTTAGATCATGCCCTGCGTTAACACCTAATTGCAACTCTTGAGCCCTTTTTGCTGCTAAAACAAGTTTACTGAGCTCTTGATCCTGTTTTATCTTATCCTGAAATGCACCACCGTAGGGGCCAGTATAAAACTCCACACGATCAGCACCAATCGCTTTAGCAATATCAAGACCACCGACAACAGGATCAGCAAATAAAGACACACGAATTTTTTTTGCTTTCAAACGTTGAATAATAGGTGCTAAAAATTCTGCATTACGAGCAAAATCCCAACCATGATCAGAAGTTGACTGAGCTGGATCATCAGGAACAAGAGTAATCTGATCAGCATAATTTTCTACTATATCCAAAAATGTATCACTCGGATAACCTTCAATATTAAACTCAGCAGCAGGAAAAGTACTGTTAATTAAACAGCGTATATCCGGCAAATCAGAAAAACGAATATGCCGCTCATCTGGACGCGGATGAACTGTCAAACCAGCAGCACCAGCTGCGAGTGCTATATGTCCAATAGTCTTGATATTTGGCCAAGGAAGATTACGCCGATTTCGCAAAACAGCAATAGCATTAAGATTAACCGAAAGTTTTATGGTCATACCCACTTCCATTCTCATACACAATTCTCAAGACAAAAAATATATTTACCAATATAATATAAAGGATAAAAATATTTTTTTCCTATCGAACAATTGTTAAACGCTCTGCTGCACGCGTAATTCCCGTATAAAGCCAACGGGCATACATATCACGAAATGCAAAACTTTCATCAAATAAAACAACATTATCCCATTGAGATCCTTGTGCTTTATGAACAGTTAATGCATACCCATAATCAAAGTCATCGTGTCTTTTTTTTAATGCCCATGAAATCTCACTTTCAGGATTTTCAAACACTGCTTTTAAAAGCTTAATCTTCGTTACCCCACGATCACTTTCTTCTGGTTTAATAAGAAGGTTAATACTTGGTTTAACGGTTTCCTTGTGTGAAGTCATTACTTTCCATAAAGAGCCATTTAACAAACCTTTAGTAGGATCATTACGTAAACACACAAGTTTATCTCCCGCTTGTGGATAATCTGCTGTAAATCCCTTCAACGCACGCAAACGTCTATTATAAAGGTGACGTGTGCGGTTAACCCCTACCAACACCTGATCAGCATCTAGAACCAATTTCTGATCGACCTCTTTACGTGTAATAACACGAGCTGCCCCATAATCCCCATAAACAATCTCGCGCCCTTCACGAACATCCATAGCCAGACGAATAATCGGATTATCACGTGCTTGTCGATGAATTTCAGAGAGTAGAAAATCTGGTGTACCGTTGGAAAAAAAACCACCTCCTGATATAGGAGGCAATTGACCTGGATCACCAAGCACAAGAATTGGCGTCCGAAAACTCATTAAATCACGGGCTAATTGTTCGTCTACCATCGAACACTCATCAACAATGATAAGCTTAGCGTGTGCGGCTGCACTTCTCCGATTTAAAGCAAATGTCGGTGCAAGAGATTTTTTTCCTGTTACTTCATCAGAAACTTCTTCTTCTCCACGTGGACAATAAATCAACGAATGAATGGTGCAAGCATTACTCGCACCTTTAGACCGTAAAACCTGTGCTGCCTTTCCTGTGAACGCAGCAAATTGAACAGATCCATCAACTGTTTCGGCAAAATAGCGCGCAAGCGTCGTCTTCCCTGTTCCCGCATAACCAAAAAGGCGAAAAAGTGGCGAACGCCCTTCCCTTAACCACGCGGCAACAGCCTTTAACGCATTATCCTGTTCCGGTGAAAACTGCATAATTTATCAAAATAAGATTCGCGTAAAAAGAGCAAGAGTTTTGAAAACAAAATCACATTCAAAAAACTTTTTATCATTAAGGATTTCTGATACAGACCCATTCGATCACTTTTATAGGACGATTATCAACCATTGTATCAATCATTTTTATACAAAATCTCTCAATAATTGAAATTTTGTACCCACACATAATTTGTATCATCCCTTTGACAAAATCTTACATTTCTTAAACTGAATGTCCTATTCTATAGAAAAAACGACAGAAAATTAATGCATGAAATCAACTAAAATAACCTTTATATACACTTCTCTAACATCATGTTTAGAATTAAAGAAAATTGCTAAAGCAAAAACACGCCCACCACGATGAGCAATCAATTAAACAGAACAGTGAAGCTTTCAAAACCTTTTTAGCAAAAAGAGAACAAAAGATAAAAAGATCTCAATAAAAGCCGCTGAAAATTTATGGAGAATCTTTTACAGCCCCCATCCTCTCATAACAACTTTTAACAAATGCGTAATTTATGGCACGGGATAAACTACAACTAAATAATGAAGATAAAGACAAGATATTATTGCCTTCCTATCGTAGTCGCCAGCAATAGCAAGTGCTTTAAGAGAAGGCAAAAAAATGAGAATTTATAGAAACAAAACTTATGAGCTCTTTCCATAACAGAACTACGTCCGTCTTATCTTGTCAAAGAAAAATAAATCGCATGCCATAGTAAAATCATAGCGTATGGGTACATTGAATATAGAGAGCGTATTAGAATATGCAAAACTGATGGAACGCAAAAGTTTGTTAGCTTTCTAAAAAACCACTTGCTCAATTACAAAATCTGACACTCTCTAAATCAAAACTGCGATTTGTTGAAGAAGCATCTGCTTGGTCACAAAAACAATATTTTAAAAACATCAATAAGCATAACGCGCTAAAGTCACAAAAGACAAAAAACATTCACCTTTATGAAGAAAATATAATTGCACTACTCTATAGAAGACAATCGAAAAAACACAACATAGAGCTGGAGTTGAAAGTGCAAAAAACAAACGCTAAAACTTTCTGAAAGTTCTCAAGGATCTTTTTAATGCACAATTGAACAAGGACTTTTAGAATGTGGTCTAACTTCACAAATCAAAAAACAATGTCTCAAAACAAAGATAAACTTCACATGTAGCAAAAGAAAAATTCTAAAAATATAATCAACGATACACTATCTTTCCATGAACGCCTCTAAAATAAAATCATTTTTTATATAATGACCTCACGGTGTAATGCATTTCAGTTTTAAAATATAACGATAGTATTATTGATTAAAAAACAGAAACACGCACATTTTAAAATGTACAGTAACATGTCTTGCCAATTCAGGTGGAATAATTTTATAATTTAAGGCATTTTTAGGCTAAAAATATGACACACCCTCTCTTTAGGAAAAGAGCGTAAATCTTAAAAAAATGCGTTCTCAAAACAATAAAAATCATCAAAGAACGAAGAAGAGCGGGAAATGATTCAAAAAACCAAGAACCATCCAGCCCCTTCATTATTGGATTAAATATTCATTTTACACGAGAATATAACCATCAGCATAAAATACCTCATTTATTGTTGGCAATCATTATTAAAAAAGGCTACTTCATTAGAATACACTTTCATTGGAGGGGGCATAATGAGCAATAATAAATTTATAGAAAAAAATTATTATAGATGGATTGTATTGCTTGTTGCCACTATCGCTCAAGCATCAGCCTGCTTCTTTGTTCAAGGGATTGGTCCTTTAGCTGAATTTTTTAAGAACGATTTCTCGCTTAGTGACTCTCAGATTGGTTTGCTGTCTTCAGCAGCGCAGTTCCTCCCTATTATTGGGTTACTTGTCGCTGGCGAATTACTAGACAAATTTAACGAGCGCTATATTGTTGGAGTTGGCGCGGTCGGCGTTTCTGTCGCTCTTTTGTTGGGAGCAATCGCACATAACTATCTTTCCCTTTTGGTTTGTTTGCTCATTGTAGGGGGATTTTATAGTTCTGCTCAACCCGGTGGCGCTAAATCTGTTTCTGCATGGTTTCCACAATCGCAGCGTGGATTTGCAATGGGAATAAGGCAGGCGGGGCTACCATTAGGTGGGGCATTAGCTGGGATAGTTCTTCCTGCTAGTGCGCTTGTCTATGGCATACAAGGCGCGTTTTTGATCGGTGCCATAGCCTCTTTTTTAGGTGGATGTCTATTTATTATTTTTTATCACTCACCAGCAAAAGTTGTAGCTATCGTTCCAGAAAGCAAGGCAAGAGTTTCGTTCTATGCAAATGTAAAATCTCGTCTTGCAATGTTAGCTGCGCCACATATGAAGAATATTATTTTTTCAGGCGTTTCCCTTGTGATAGTTCAATATGTTTTAACCATTTTTATAACTGTTTATTTTTATAGAATTTATCACCTGTCTTTAGATAAAAGTGCTTATTTGTTTTTTGTTTCACAGGCTTCTGGTGCCTTAGGAAGAATTATTTTAGCAGCATGGAGTGATCATTGTAGAAAAGGACGATTTTTTCCTGTCTTGTTTTGCATGATTGCAGTCGTTTTTGGATTTTTAATATTAATTTTGGGCATGAGTGGATCCATAATTTATTTAACTCTTTTATCTGCTTGGTTAGGTTTTTTTGGATTGGGATGGTATGGCCCTTGGGTTGCTTATATTGTAGACTCTTCGCCGAAGGAAAGCGTTGGATTTTCTCTAGGTTTAGCAATGTCTGTAAATCAAATCGCAATTATTACTGCTCCACCATTATTTGGATTAATCCAAGATTTTACAGACACTTATTTACTAACATGGCTGATTTTAATTTTAATGATTGTTTTTTCACTTTTCTTAATAAAAAAATAGGGAAATATAATTGGGGAGGGAATTATAATGATAAATGAAAAGACTTTTGAATTGAGCAATGTCGAAAGAGACAAACTTTGAAAGGCTTTAGACCATATTATTTATGATCCGTACGGTGGTATTGAATATTCGGTTGAGCTAAAAAAGAGCGTTTCCGCTTCTACCACAGAGAATATTGACAATTCTTATGAATCAAAAGAGGTCTATTACTCCTAGACCATATTTAATCTTTGAAAATCTTCCAATTGATAGACAAATTAATACGTCACCTAATCCTTATAATTTAGATGCATCTTGTAAAAGTGGCTATATTAGCGAAAATTTAATTATGATGTTTTCTTTATTGATCGGAGAGCCTTATTCAATTAAGTTTGAAGGCGGACATAGAGTAAATAACCTAGTTCCTTTAGGGGATAATAAAAAAGATTATACAGGATTAGGATCTGAAGTTGAGTTAGATTTTCATATAGAAAATGCTGCACTAAAATTTATAACGGGTTTTAATTTATCTCCTAAAGGGATCCTTTTATCTGGTGTTCGCAATGATGTTAATGGTCCGTTAACGAGAATATCTGGTGCACGTCTAGCTTTAAAACTTTTAAGTGAGGAGGATTTGAGTAGCTTAAGGGATAATTTATATATAATTAACGTTCCCTATAGATGGAGAAAAAATGGAGTAACCTCTACAAGTAAAGTGCCCCTAGTTCAAGGGAACGGTGAATTCCCAGATATCAGCGCTGTTTTTTATCTGGGCATGTTAGAGCCACAGTCAAAAAAAGCTAAGGAAGCTTTAGACCATTTTTATGAAGCTATTAAGGCTGTATCTTTTGGAATTGATGTACAACCAGGAAGATTATTATACATTGATAACAGAATGGCTCTACACTCTAGAGATAAATTTTCTGGATCATTTGATAGTTATGAAAATCCAATGCGGTGGATTCAAAGAGTGTTTGTATCTGCAGATTTATGGAATCATAGAAATGTAGAACAAATAAAAGAAAGAATATTTGATTTTCAATGTTAATGACATGATAATGATATAAAGTTGAATGTTATTCTGGTTTATAGATATTGACGATACATCTCATATGTAGAGATTTCTCGCGCATAATCCAGTGAGATTACTAGCTGATTATAAGCTATGGTAGCTAATTGATTTTCTATGGCTGCATTTGATCTTTGTTATTTTTGCCCTTCCTTTCAAGCCGCTAGGGGGATTCTCCTCTCAAGCCCTTGAAAGAGCAATTTGAAGTAATTTCATAATGCGAAACCAAAACAGAGTGACAAACTTTTCTATTGTTTTCTCTATTATTTTCATAGGCATGACGGTTTGCATGGTTGCACCCTTCAAGCACGGTGGCTTTTTTCTTGCACGATGGAATCTTTCATATATGAGACGACATAATCAATTTATAACAAATAATTCAATATACTCTCTAAAAAATGCAACGAAATAGCTATTAATATGAATATATGAATTAAAAAAACAAACATTGCGTATAAATAAATTCAAACATAATTGAGCACATGACTTATAACATTTCTTTAAACCCCATGTCTTTAAACAAAGAATGAAAATCATAAAATGAGCTCTAAGGATAATAGGAACTCTCCACAAAGAAGAGACAGAGATGAAGACTCCAGAGACTTCATCATCACCATCCTTCATTATTTGCTTAAATATTCATTTTACACGAGAATATGACCATCAGCAGAAATAGCATTTGCAATTACTTCATCATTAGCCTCATCAGGCAACAGCATATCATTATGTGCACATCCAGATGGAATCATGGGAAAACAATTTTCTAAATTCTCAACACGACAATCGAAAAGAACTGGCTTATCACAGTCAATCATTTGCTGAATTTTATCATCAAGTTCATCCGGTTTTACACAACGAATACCAACCGCTCCATAAGATTCCGCTAATTTTACAAAGTCAGGCATAGAGTCTGTATAAGAATGAGAAAGACGATTGCCATGCAACAATTGCTGCCATTGGCGAACCATACCCATATATTGATTATTTAAAATAAAAATTTTCACTGGCGTATTATGCTGCATTGCTGTTGCAAGCTCTTGAATATTCATCTGAATTGAAGCGTCACCAGAAATACAGACAACAAGGGCATCAGGATGTGCAATTTGAACACCAATAGCAGCAGGAAGACCATACCCCATAGTTCCAAGACCACCAGAAGTCATCCAATGTTTTGGTTCATCAAAGCGATAATACTGGGCTGCCCACATCTGATGCTGTCCAACATCTGTTGTGATATAAGGACTTGCACTTTTACTCAGTGCATAAAGCCGTTCAAGAGCATATTGTGGCATAATGACATCTTTTCTCTCAGCATATGCCAATGAATTACGCGCTTTCCAGCCATTAATTTGTCTCCACCACATATCACGGCTTTCGCTTTTAAATATTGGTTTTTGCTTATGCAAGCATCGATTTATATCTCCTAAAATATGTGCTACATCGCCAATAAGTGGAACTTCTACTTTTACAATCTTATTGATAACAGAAGGATCAATATCAATATGGATAATGCGCGCATGAGGTGCAAATGCATCAAGTCGCCCAGTGATACGATCATCAAACCGTGCGCCAATAGCTAACATAACATCACAATCATGCATGGCCATATTAGCTTCATAGGTTCCATGCATTCCAAGCATTCCAAGCCAATTTTTACCAGAAGCCGGATAAGCACCAAGTCCCATGAGTGTTGAAGTGATTGGAAAATCCCCTAGTTGAACCAATTCACGCAAAAACTGTACAGCTTTAAGCCCAGATGAAATAACACCACCACCAGAATAAATAATAGGGCGTTTTGCTTCTGCTAAAAGAGCAACAGCACATTCGACAGCCTCCTCTTTTGACTGGAAATAAGAATGCGGAGCTTCCACAACTTGAGGTGCTCTATAAATACCTGAGGCAAATTGAACATCCTTAGGAATATCAATCAAAACTGGTCCCGGACGCCCTGATTGAGCAATAGAAAAGGCTTCATGAATAATTGTGGCAAGATCATTTACATCTTTAACCAAACAATTATACTTAGTACAGGGTTTTGTAATCCCAACTGTATCGGCCTCTTGAAAACCATTTGTTCCAATTACAGTTGTCGGTACCTGACCAGAAAAACAAACAAGTGGGATAGAGTCCATGAGTGCATCTTGTAAAGGTGTCACAGCGTTCGTTGCCCCTGGACCAGAAGTCACAAGCATAACGCCTACCTTCCCAGTACTGCGTGCATAACCTTCAGCCGCATGACCTGCTGCTTGTTCATGACGTACCAGAATATGCCGAACTCTATCTTGTTGATAAAGAACATCAAAAATAGGAAGAACAGCGCCACCAGGATAACCAAAGAGATGTTTAACCCCATGATCAATAAGAGCTTGAACCACCATTTCAGCACCTGACATTCTTTTTCCGTCCGCACTCTCTTGCATTCTTGGATGATTTGTCATTTTTCCCACTCGCTTACTTGATAGTAAAATAAAAAAAAGCCCCTAGAGGAGCCCATAAAAAAAGACCCCCAAGGAGCCCATTACACACAAAAAAATATATATTGTATGATCCCCTCCTCATTCCAATGCACAAACATATAAGGAAAACATTTCCTACAGAAGAGTTTTTAATTCTATTAACAGCATTCGTCAATAAAAAATTATACTTCCTAAAAAAAATCCCTTCATAAGGATTTTTTTAATTGCTTTTCAAGCTTCTCAACTCTTTTATCAAGAAATCAGCATCCATTCTTTATCAAATTGATGACGAAACCATGTCATTTGCCTTTTTGCATACCTCCTTGTTTGTGTTTTCACCGTTTCAAGAACGCTTTCAAAGCTTCTATATCCATCCAAGTAAGCTATAAATTCAGGTATGCCAATAGCTTTCATCGCTGGTAAAAAAGGAGAAAGTTTAAGCCTCTTCATGGCAGCAACCTCCTCTAAAGCACCTCTTTCAATCATGGAGTCCAACCGCTTATGAATACGTTCATAAAGCAATTGACGTGGTGGAAGAAGAAGAATTTTTTCTAAACAATTTGAAACAATGAGAGGTGTTGTTTTTTGCTTCTGCCACCAGCTTAACTTCTTACCTGTTGCCTCATAAACTTCTAAAGCACGAACAATACGTTGACCATCTTGTGAAGAAATTTTCTCAGCAAGAACAGCATCAACCTGTAAGAACTGGTGATAAAGACTTTCAGCACCCTCTTGATCAAGCCGAAGTCGCCATTTCTGGCGTACAATATCCGGAACATCAGGGATTTTTGAAATTCCCTCTAAAAGAGCACGGAAATAAAGCCCTGTTCCACCAACAAAAATAAGTGACCTTGATGAAAATTTTGTCAATAACTTCTCAACATCAAGCAACCATTGTCCCACTGAATAATTCAGTGCAGGACTTATATAACCATAGAGATAATGTGGAACAATTGTCGTATCAGCCTTTGTCGGACGTGCCGTTAAAATATTTAAAACATCATAAACCTGCATTGAATCCGTATTAATGATAAGGGCATTTTTTTCTTGAGCCATCTGTAACGCAAGTGATGACTTTCCACTTGCAGTTGGCCCAGCTATCAATGTAATTGTTCTCTGTGTCATGAATAGAAATCTCTACTTCCACCAAACAAAAATTTCTTGCAACACACATAACAAACCACGCAAAATCTGTATTTCATCTCCATTGTCATAGAGTAAATACTTCAAACGAAATACAAACAGAGCTTTTATAACTAAAACAGTAAAAGTATCTATAATAGTTTTGCTCCCTCGGAAAAATGAATCCAATCATAATACAAAAAAATCTCAAGGGACTTATTCTGTTTATCATTATTCAACAACACAATACATCTACAAAATTTTTTTAAAGAAAGCATTATAAATAAATATATTTCTTACAATCATATAAAAAATAACCCTTAAGATTCACGCATATAATTAAATAATTTTATATTTTTATACGAAAATAAATAATATTCTGATTTATAAGAAGAAACGAGTGCATCATTTTCTTCACACTCCCATTTACAACCATTACTAACCATTACTCTTTCATCAACAACAAAGCAAAATGCAGTAATGCTCATAAATTACCAACTCTAAAATATTAATCTCTCCGAATAATTGCTATTTGAAAACTGAAGAGTACAATCTCTTCCCTATCGTAGATTTTAAGGGTGATAATAAAAACACAAAGTAATGAGAAGCAGATGTAAAAGCTTCAATTCCCAAAACTATTAATCCATTGGAATTGTTACAAGACGCAACTCTCCATCTGGACGAGCAACGATGAAGAGAGCATTTTTACGCCCAGCTTCACGTAATTTATGAAGACGTTTCTTAGCCTCATCAATCGTTGTAACAGAACTTTGATTGATATCAACAATCACTTCACCAGTGCGAATACGCTTTTTATCTGCCGTGCTATTTTTTGCAACAGACGCCACCACCAATCCTCGAAGTTTATCTGTAATTGAATAGCGGTGACGCAAATCTGTTGTAAGTTCAGATAATGTCATTCCCATAAATTGCATTGTCACATTTTTTGATACAGCACTACTTTTGTCACCATCAGATTCTTCTACTGTATTTTCATCTGTCTCAACCAAACGACCAAGCTTAACTTTTACTGTTTTTTTCTGTCCGTTTCGAAAAACAGTAACATCCACTACTTTGCCTTCAGAACTTTCCGCTACTAAACGCGGCAAATCACGCGCATGCTTAATTTTTGTATTTCCAAAGTAAAGAATAACATCTCCAGTCTGTAACTGGCTATTATCAACATCAGCATGTTCTATTTTACCAGCAACCAATGCTCCCACAGCTTTTTCTAGCTTTAAACTTTTTGCAATATCTTCAGTTACTGGCTGAATACGAAGAGCCAACCAACCACGCCTTATTTCTCCAAAATCACGCAACTGATTGATAACAGCAAGAGCCATCTCTGATGGTATAGCAAAACCAATACCGATCGAACCACCAGAAGGTGAAATAATTGCTGTATTAATACCAATTACCTCACCATTTCTATCAAATAACGGACCTCCAGAGTTTCCTCGGTTAATTGCTGCATCTGTTTGAATAAAATTATCATAAGGACCAGCATTGAGATCACGATTGCGTGCAGAAATAATACCAACTGTCACACTTCCACCAAAACCATAGGGATTCCCAATAGCCATAACCCAATCACCAATACGGGCTTTTTCTGAATCACCAAAACGTACAGCTTTTAATTTTTTACTTCCTGCGTCTACTTGAAGAATCGCCAAATCAGTTTTGCTATCCTTTCCAAGCAATTTTGCTTTTAGTTTTGTACCATCGGTAAAATTAGCTTCAATATCATCAGCATCAACAATAACATGGTAATTTGTAACAATAAGCCCTCTTTGCGCATCAATCACAAAACCAGATCCCAAAGAACGTATCTTTTGAAACTGACTATCTTTTTGACCATCTTTGGGTGTAAAAAAATCACTAAAATACTCTTCCAACAATGAATCTTTTGGTATAGCAGGCACGGAAGTATGCTCGTCTTGTTCTGTACCATCGACGGTTTGTGCCGTGGAAATATTCACCACCGTCTCTAAAAGTTCAGCAGCTAAATCAGGAACAGAAGGTGGTGTATTTTTTATCTCTTCTCCCCAAGACAAACTGCTTGATTCAAATAAAAACAAAACCACACAAACAACAATTTTTGTGATAAAGAACCTCAAAGACGTATTTTTATCTACGACATTTCTACCCATAATCTGCCTTTAACAAAATGCTGCAAAGAGCCTTACTCAATTTAACTATGCAAAATGAGTACGGCTCAACACTCTACCATTCTCATCATAAAAAAAACAACCACAAAGCACACTTCTTACGTCAAATCGTAGCCACGATCGATTGTTGTATCTATTCTCCCATGAGTTTTGGTTCCGTCTTACTGAGGTTTGTATTCATTGTTGATGGAATTTTTCCCTTTTCTTTCTGTGGATTACGAAAATAGAAAAAGAAATCCTCATTTGGTGAAATCACCATTGGAACGCGCTCCAAATTCTTATATTGTTCCATCGCCAACCAAAAATCATAAAAAGATGGATTAGTCTTTCTTGTATTGAGTAACAAACGAATACTTTCAGCTTGACCTTCACCACGGGTAATTTCAGCATCACGCCTTGCCGCTGCTACGATCTCTTCATATTCACGATTGGCTTCTGCTACAATACGATCACGCTCCTGCTGACCACGGGCACGAATATTTTCCGCTACAGCTTCACGTTCAGCTGCCATTTGCCGATAGACATCTTCTGAAACAGCATCAGTCAAATCAGTTTTGCGAATACGCACATCAACAATGGTAATACCCAAAGACCCTGCATCGACAGAAAACTGCCGCTGCACTTCAGCCATCATTGCACCCCGTTCATCTGATAAAGCTGCTCTAAATTCTCTCTTACCATAAACAGCCCGCAAAGCATCAATAAAACGCGGTGCAAGATTTTCACGCGCAGCAATTTGTGGACGCCCTGAAGCAATGCGCTGTAAAAACAACTTAGGATCCATAATACGGTAAATAAAGAACGCATCTACTTCATAATAAGCCCCCCCTCTCACCTGTACAGATTGTGTTGGAACATCGTACCGTAACAACCGGTTATCAACAACAATCATCTTATCCACGAAGGGCACTTTTAAATAGATTCCAGGATCAGACTCTACCTTTACAATTTGCCCAAAACGCTTAACGGCTACTTGTTGACGAGGATAGACAATAAAAATAGACATCCATAAAACCATCAAAAGAAAGACTATGGAACTAAAAATAAACAAGAAACGAGACTGCTGCATAATTAGCGTCCTTCCAAAATACGAGAATCTAATAGCGGTGCAGAACGTGCTGGCATTTTTTTCGCATTTTCTGATAAATTATTACGCAGCAATTCGTTCAGAGGAAGATAAGGCACTGCTGAAGAATTTATTTGATCAAGAACCAACTTGTTTGGCGAAGAAAGAATACGCCCCATTGTCTCCATATAAAGACGATAACGTGTAGCCTCTGGTGAAATTTCAGCCTCACGAACTATAGCCTGAAAACGCTCAGCTCGTCCTCTTGCCTCTTCAACCATTTGTGCCTTTTCACCTTTTGCGATTTCCCGTGTCCGTGAAGCTTCACCATTTGCTAAACCAATCTTCGTAAAACGCACACGATTTCCTTCTTCAATCATTCGCCCACGTTCTTGTTCTGCCTGCTGAACAGAATTAAAGGCAGCAGCAACCTTGGTAGGAGGAGCAGCTTCACTGATCGACACACGACTTATTTCAACACCAAGTTGATATTTATCCACCGTCAATTGGATAATTTTTCTAACGTCACCAGCAACTTCTTCTTTCTTATCACGTAAAACATCATCAACAGGCCTTGAACCAATGACTTCACGCATTGCACTCTCAGCAACCTGACGAACTGTTCCCTCTTGATCACTCACATTGAACAAAAATTGACTAGGATGTGAAATCCGATAGTAAACAGAAAAATTAACATTCACAATATTCTGATCACTCGAAAGCATTAAACCTTCACTCTGTTGCGCCTGACCAGACTGCCCACCAATTGCAATTGTTTTTTCCGTTAAAGGTACTTTCATATAAGTCTCAATTGGCCAAAAGTGAAAATGCAAACCATCGCCGATAATTCCTACTTTAGGAACACCAAAACGCAATTCTACAGCCTGTTCATTTTGCTGAACAATATAAACTGACTGATACAGCCAAAAAAACACAGCAAGCAAAAACAATAGCCCCCAAAGGCCACCTCCGCCAAATTGTTTAAGCTGATTTTGCCCTTTACGCAAAATATCATCAAGACTGGGCCCTCTATCACCACCATTATTGCCACCAGAACCAAAGATATTCTTAGCAGGTGTTTTTTTCTCACCACCGAGTTTATTTTTATCGCCACTCCATGGGCCACCACCATTTTGATTTGTCCAGGGCATTATCACCTCTTTAACTAAATACCATTAACCAAATACCAACTTTTTACTTAACCTTATAGGATGGCTCTTGTCTGATTACAATGGAACCGACAGGCTCTTTCCACTTAATTATAAATGATTATCTCCGCTCATAAACTACAAAACGTGTTGGATGACTATCTTTATCTCCTTCAGAGATATATTGTGATTGCACAATAGTCCACTTTTCTTTATCGAAATCAGGAAAAAAACTATCACCTTTAATGGAAGCTAAGACTTCTGTAAGGAATATTTTATCAGCAATCTGTAATCCCTGTTGAAAGATTTCACCACCACCAATAATAAAAATTGCATCTGCACCCCTTTGAGAAGCTTCTCTTTTTGCAACAGAACAAGCCTGAGATAAAGAGTGAGTAACAACAGCACCTTCAGCTGTGAAAGCAGGATCACGAGTAATTACAATATTCATGCGTCCTGGTAACGGACGTTTAAGAGAAACCCAAGTTTTTCGTCCCATAATAATGGGTTTACCAAGGGTCAAAGCTTTAAAGCGTTGCAAATCTGTCGACAGACGCCAAGGCAAGGCACCTTCACGGCCGATAACGCCATTTTCTGCAACAGCTGCAATTAAACAAACTGGAAGAATCATACTGCTACCGGTGCCTTGATATGGGGTTGCGCTTCATAATTAAGCAATTCAAAATCCTCAAATTTAAAAGAAAAAAGATCTGTTACCGTTGGATTTATATGCATAAACGGCAAAGCATTTGGACTACGAGACAATTGATATCGAGCCTGTTCAAAATGATTAAAATAAAGGTGTGCATCACCAAGGGTATGAATAAAATCACCGACTTGAAGTTCACATACTTGGGCAATCATCATTGTTAATAACGCATAAGAAGCAATATTGAATGGGACACCTAAGAAAACATCTGCTGAACGTTGATAAAGTTGGCAAGATAATTTACCATCAGCAACATAAAATTGAAAAAGACAATGACAAGGTGGAAGAGCCATCTCCTCTATGAGTGCGGGATTCCAAGCAGATACAATTAAGCGACGAGAATCGGGGGTTTTCTTAATCATAGTCAAGAGATGACTCATTTGATCAATATGCCGTCCATCGGGAGCAGGCCAAGAGCGCCACTGATAACCATAAATAGGACCAAGATCCCCTTTCTCATCAGCCCATTCATCCCAAATTGATACGCCATGGTCCTTCAACCATGCGATATTTGTATCACCTTTAAGAAACCACAAAAGCTCATAAATGATTGAACGCAAATGCAACTTCTTCGTTGTTAATAATGGGAATCCAACCTGTAAATCAAATCGCATTTGATAACCAAAAACCGACCGCGTTCCAACACCCGTTCGATCCGCACGATCCGTGCCTTGATTTAAAACATGAGACAAAAGATCAAGGTAGTTTTTCATACAAACATTATGGACGATTCTGTCGAATATAGAAATTGTAAAATTTATAAAAAAACAATTTAAATTTCCTTTCAAAACATTTTACACAAGAAATTCTTATGTTTCGATTAAATTTTTGACGCAAAAGATAAAATACTGTAGACAACCTTTAGGAGAATAAATAACAGGGGGAGTAAACTATATGAAGATGAATAAAGGGATAGACTTATGGAGAATGAAACAACTTTAGCGCCGCATGATACACGAAAACGTATCTGGGCTATTGTGTCCAGTGCATCAGGTAATCTAGTAGAATGGTATGACTTCTACGTTTATTCTTTTACATCCATTTACTTTGCATCACAATTCTTTCCTTCAGAAGGTAATGTTGTTACGCAACTTTTAAAAACTGCTGGCGTCTTTGCTATTGGTTTTTTGATGCGTCCAATTGGTGGTTTGCTTTTCGGCTTCATTGCTGATCGTTATGGACGCAAACGCTCAATGCTTATTTCTGTTTTTATGATGTGCGGTGGTTCGTTCTTAATCGCCCTACTTCCTACCTATGAAACCATTGGAGCAGCAGCAGGCATTCTTTTACTGTTACTTAGAATGCTTCAGGGACTTTCTGTCGGTGGTGAATACGGTACAACGGCAACTTATATGAGTGAAGTTGCTCTCAAAAATCACCGTGGATTTTTTAGCTCTTTCCAATACACCACACTGATTGGTGGACAGCTTCTCGCTAGTCTCGTTATATTCATTCTAGCGCTTTATCTGAGCGAGGATCAGTTAAAAGCATGGGGATGGCGTATTCCCTTTGCCATTGGTGGGCTTGGAGCAATTGTTGCAATCTATTTACGCCGCTCACTCCATGAGACAACCACCAAAGAAAGTCGTTCTAGTAAAAAAGCTGGAAGTATTATAGAACTTTTTTCCAACCATTCGAAAGCTTTTTTTCTAGTGATTGGTTTTACCGCTGGGGGATCACTCACATTCTACACATATACAACCTATATGCAAAAATATCTTATCACCACGACTGGATTTGATAAACATACGGCTACCACTTTAATGACTGCCGCACTCTTTGTTTTTATGTTACTTCAACCTGCATTTGGTTTTCTTGCTGATAAAATCGGAACAAAAATATCTCTACTTATTTGGAGTACTTTATCGATTATTTTTACAATTCCTGGCCTTAATCTGATTGGCAAAACTGATAATACATGGATTGCTCTATCAGTCATTATTGGAATGCTGTGCATTATGAGCTTTTATACCTCCATCTCTGGTATTGTAAAATCAGAAATGTTTCCCGCTTCAATACGGGCAATAGGAGTCGGACTTTCTTATGCTATTGCCAATGCATTGTTTGGTGGTTCTGCTGAATATGTAGCCCTTGAATTAAAAAAGCTTGGCTATGAATCTGTCTTCTATTTTTATATAACTGGCATGATGATTATTGCATTTATTGCTATTCTCTTGATGCCCGATGCCCGAAAAAAGGGATATCTTCAAAACGATGATGTCCGTTAAATTTTTTTCTATGAAATTAAACAAAAAAGCTCAATAAATTGAGCTTTTTTGTTACGAAATTCATAAAGAAAATTAAGTATTTACAAAATATTACGCTGCTCTCTTCTATAAGGAAAAGCAGTAATCTTTCTTGCTTTAACACAAACCTTGGAAAACAAATTATCGAACTTTATTATAAGGACATTATTTTCTAACTTTGGTAAATTTAGTCCCTTTAAAAAATCACAAAAGCAAGTAATTGAAAGCAAAAATACAGTTTCATTATTTCTCAAAAGACGCGCATAATCTATAAACTAAATCGTGTTTGTTAGTATAGAAAGCCTCATTCTCAAAAATTAAAGCTACTCTTAAAAAGATAATAAAAATCAAGAGAAAATCTTGTAAGTAAACATTACTATTGATTTCATTTTAATATAAAAAATAGAAACTCAAAAAACTCTAATTCCAATAAAGCATCTCAAAGAGCTTTCATAAAAAAACAACCCTTAGTAATTGAATTTTGATGGCTCAAATTATAAACAACGTTAAAGAGAAAAAATAAGGATAAGTATTAAAAGGGGATATTTCATGAAAAATGAAACAACTTTAGCGCCAGATGATACAAGAAAACGCATATTTGCTATCATAGCGAGTGCATCAGGAAATTTAGTAGAATGATATGATTTTTATATTTACTCATTTACATCGATTTATTTCGCATCACAATTCTTCCCTTCAGACGATATTCTTGTGACAACACTCTTAAAAACCGCAGGGATTTTTTTTGTTGGCTTTCTTATGCGCCCTATTGGAGCATGGCTCTTCGGCTTTATTGCCGACCGTTATGGACGTAAACGCTCAATGCTTATTTCCATTTTTATGATGTGTTGTGGCTCATTCCTCATTGCCATCCTTCCCACTTATAAAACTTGGGGAATAACATCAGTCTTCCTTCTGCTTTTAATCCGTATGTTTCAAGGACTTTCCGTTGGTGGTGAATACGGTACAACAGCAACTTATATGAGTGAAGTCGCCCTCAAAAATCGTCGTGGGCTCTTTGCTTCCTTTCAATATGCTACAACGATCTCAGGACAACTTCTTGCCAGCTTGGTTATCTTTATTTTATCACTTTATCTCACTGATGATCAGCTAAAAGCATGGGGCTGGCGTATTCCCTTTGTGATCGGTGGCTTAGGAGCAATCGTTGCCCTTTATCTGCGTCGTTCGCTCCATGAAACAACCACTCAAGAAAGTCGTTCTAAACAACACACTGGCAGTATTAGCGTACTTCTAGATAACCACACAAAAGCTTTCTTTCTGGTTATTGGTTTTACAGCAGGAGGATCGCTCACGTTTTATACATACACGACTTACATGCAAAAATATCTGATAACAACCAGCGGTTTTAATTCACATACAGCAACAACGATAATGACTGCTGCACTTTTTATTTTTGTGTTACTCCAACCGCTCTTTGGTTTTCTAGCCGATAAAATTGGAGCAAGAGCTTCCCTCATCAGTTGGAGTACCTTATCCATTCTCTGCACAATTCCTGTGCTAAAAATGATTGGAAATACCCATAATCCATGGGTCGCATTCTTAATCATCATTGGAATGCTTTGTATTATGAGTTTTTATACATCCATCGCAGGGATCATAAAAGCAGAACTTTTCCCTGCTTCAATCCGCGCAATCGGAGTTGGATTTGCTTTTGCCATTGGTAATGCACTGTTTGGTGGTTCTGCTGAATATATAGCTCTTTGGCTAAAAATTATAGGATATGAAACTGTCTTTCCTTTTTACATCATTGGTATGATGATCATTGCACTCATCTCAATTCTCTTGATGCCAGATATAGACAAAGGAGGATACCTTAAAGACAATGAGGTCCATTAAATTTTCTACACAAAATAAAAAAGCCTAAGCAATTAGGCTTTTTTATAATGAATGTACAAATATTTAAAATAACAAGCAAATAATAGAAAGTCATTCACTTCTTAGAGCTCACCCTACAAGAAAAAATATAATGCTCCTCTATAAGGTGAAGAAGATGTTTATAAGACTCTGTCTTGTTTAGATTTTATCGAATAAATTGAATTTTTAGCACATAAACAAGAAAAAGTTACGCAACTTTTTTACATTCTTCAACCATCTTATCGGTAACTTTTATAAAGAACTATTGAAGCACTCTTTTTACTAACATTTCATCCAGCTTGAACCTCTTTTTCAACACACGTCGCCTTTTAGATTCGGTATGATGATTTTTATCCTCCTACAAAATAAAATCCTCATGAAGCGCAAACTTATAGCCCACATAAATCCTCTGAAAGAGCTTTCATAAGAAATTATTATATACAATTGAATTTTAATGATACAAATTATAAAAAACTTTAAAGTGAAAAATATAAACTATAAACCAAAGGGAAGCACTTCATGAAAAATGAAACAACTTTAGAACCAGATGATACAAGAAAACGTATTTCTTCTATTATATCCAGTGCATCAGGGAATTTAGTAGAATGGTATGATTTTTACATTTATTCATTTGCGTCGATTTACTTTGCACCACAATTTTTTCCTTCAAATGGCGATGTTGTTACCCAATTTCTAAGAACGGCAGGAATCTTCTTTATCGGTTTTCTTATGCGCCCAATTGGAAGTTGGCTTTTTGGCTTTATCGCTGATCGCTATGGACGCAAGCGTTCAATGCTCATATCTATTTTTATGATGTGTGGAGGCTCTTTCCTCATTGCCATCCTTCCAACTTATGAAACTTTAGGGATAACTGCCGCAATTTTTCTGCTCCTCATCCGAATGATGCAAGGACTTTCAGCCGGTGGTGAATATGGTACAGCTGCAACTTATATAAGCGAAATTTCTCTTAAAAATCATCGTGGTCTCTTTGCTTCTTTCCAATCTGGTACGCTTATTACTGGTCAACTTTTAGGGAGTTTTATTATCTTCATTTTGGCACTTTATCTAACGGAAGACCAATTAAGAGCATGGGGCTGGCGTATCCCTTTTGCGATTGGTGGATTAGCAGCACTCGTTGCACTTTATCTCCGTCGTTCGCTTCATGAAACAACCACGAAAGAAAGCCGTTCTAGAAAACGAACGGGAAGTCTGAAAGAGCTTTTCAGCAAACATTCAAAAGCTTTCTTTGTTATTGTTATCTTCGCCTCTGGAGGATCTCTTACATTTTACACCTGTACGACTTATATGCAAAAATATCTCATCACAACCACCGGATTTGATAAACATACCGCAACAACTTTGATGACTGCTGCACTCTTTATTTTCATACTCCTTCAACCCCTATTTGGTATCCTAGCTGATAAAATTGGCACAAAAAATTTACTTATCCTTTGGAGTGCACTTTCTACTCTCTTTACAATTCCTGGACTTCTCATAATCGGTCATACGCATAATCCATGGATTGCGTTGTCAACCATTATTGGAATATTCTGTATTATGAGCATGTATACATCCATCTCTGGTGTCGTAAAATCAGCAATGTTTCCTTCCTCAGTACGAGCATTAGGAGTTGGTCTCTCTCATGCTATTGGGAATGCATTACTTGGTGGTTCTGCCGAATATGTAGCACTCGGATTAAAAAATATGGGACATGAATCACTCTTTTATTTTTACGTAATCGGCGTGATGATCATGGCATTCATTGCTACCCTCTTTATACCGGATATGAGCAAAGGAGGATATCTTCAAGAAGACGAAACCAATTAATCCTCTATGCTAAACAAAAAAGCTCAAAGAATTTTGAGCTTTCTTGTTCTTGAGCAAAATTTAGTTTAAAATTGTTTAAACTTTATCAAGTGCATTTAATTGCTTGGCGACCAAATAATAAAAGGTCATACGGCTTTTTCTGCGATCTCCAGACATCATTTCCGCAACTTTTGACACAGCCTTCTTAGCACTCTGCTCATCCGCGCCTAATACATCTCGAACCCATTTTTCAACGCGTTCTAACTCTTTTGGATCCGATGTAGCAACCAGTGATGCATCCTGTTTTTTCATCACCAAAGCTAAGCGATGTCTTAGCCGTTCTATTGCAGCCTCATCGGGATTTTGGTCATATAATTTAATATCTGCTAGATCATTGGTCATTTTGCACCCTCTCCTCTCCAAAAATTAGCGACTGTACTCTACAACCGCATCACAGAGCTTCTCATAATAATTAGAGGATTAAAAATATTAACAACCCCCCTTTTCTAAAGACTCGTCTTCATCTATATTTAAAGTGCTGGCTTGCCAGCTATGGTAATAAATGGACAATGGAATAAACTTATTGGACCCGGGGGCGGTACCCGGCGCCTCCACCAAAATATAATACAAAATTATACTTTGATGGGGGCGAAATAGGATCGACAAGAGTGTAAAGATTGCTCTTTTACTCGGCATAGTACCACCGTTATCGGGCTAAATGAGTAGTTGCAAATGACAACTATGCGGAAGCACGTCTCGCCGCTTAAGGTGGTGTGAATGCTTCAAATTAAGCCTTAAACCGTCGCAGGTTTAAGCGGGGTTCGGAGGCACCTGGCAACAGAAGCCTTCACCTTTATAAAGACGATCAATTGATCTTCGAGACATTTTTTGTCATAAAATTTCATATCATTTTTTGAGTGATTTAAGTACATATGAGACAAAATATTGCTAGCTTAAAAAGACATTCTATAGCAAAATACTCCGCACGCTCATCTATCGTATGAAATAAAAGGAAAGCTTCGATGGTTCAAGATCAAGTCCGTTACGATATTCTCGTTCAGGATGCACTTCGTGGGGTTATCCGTAAAGTTTTATCGGAAGTTGCCAAAGCAGGACTTCCAGGAAATCATCATTTTTTTATTACTTTTTTGACCAATGCCCCAGGCGTAAAAATCTCTCCTCGTCTAAAAAGTCGGTACCCAGAGCAAATGACAATCGTCTTACAACATCAGTTTAGAGATTTAAGTGTTTCAGAGCATGCCTTCGAAGTAACACTTTCCTTTAGAGAAATTAGCGAAAAACTTGTAATTCCTTTTACCTCTATTCAAGTCTTTTATGACCCTATAGCAGCATTTGAAGCAGCATTTGATCTCCCCTCGAACCTTACTTCTGGAGAAGACAAAAATTCAGAAAATGCTCCAAGTACACCGACGGTTCTATCAGACAAACAAAAAAAAGAGAACTCGCTTATAAAAGAACAAAATCCTAGTCCAAATACAGATCCCTCAAACAATGATATCAAACCAAGTGCTGATGTTGTTTCTTTAGATTCTTTTCGCAAAAAATAAGTGTTTCATGACTAAAATCATTAATCTTCGTCAATTTCGAAAACAGAAAAAGCGTGCAGAACAAGCTGTTCATGCAGAAGAAAGACGCTATCGTTTTGGAAGAACAAAAGCTGAAAAACTTTTCGAGCAAAAAGAATCTTTAAAAACGCAAAAATTTCTTGATCAAAATTATTTAGAGCGCGAGGAATAAGAATAAAAAGAATGCATGAAGATACTTTCATCGATTGGTCAAAAGTAATTTTGCGAAAAATATCTGTCCGTATTGATGGACATGCAACAAGCGTATCTTTAGAACAACCATTTCTAGATATCCTCAAAACCATAGCGCACAAAAAAAAACAATCTTTAGCCTTTATTATCACCGATATTGATAGCAAAAGACCACCAGAAGTAAATCTTTCGTCTTCGTTACGCATTTATGCACTTCAAAGCGTTCTCACCCAACGCTTTTAATATTTGTTTTAGTTTTTAAAATCTCTGTCCCTTATTCAACCGAAGAGAGTATGTTTTTTTGGACCTAGCATTCAGATGAAAAAAGTACTACACAAAATGTATAATGAACAATTTTCTTGATCCCATACCATTCTTTGAAGATAAGCCTCCCCTCTCCATAATGAAAAGAGTTCTAGAGCCACTATGCCTACTGTAAAAGAAAAAGAAAAAACGCAATGTGATGGCGATTATTTACAACAACTCAATCCAGAGCAACAACAAGCCGTCATGAATACAGAAGGACCTCTTTTAGTTCTTGCGGGTGCTGGTACTGGAAAAACGCGTGTTTTAACAACCCGCATTTCTCACATTTTACGCTCTGGGCTTGCCTCTCCTAAGCAAATACTTGCTGTAACCTTCACCAACAAAGCAGCACGTGAAATGAAAATGCGCATTGGCACACTTATTGGTGAAATTGTTGAAGGCATGCCTTGGCTTGGAACTTTTCATTCCACGGGGGCAAAAATTTTGCGCCGTCACGCAGAACTTGTTGGCTTAAAAAGCAACTTTACAATTCTTGATAGCGATGATGTTACTAGGCTTTTAAAACAGCTTATTCAAGCTGAAAGATTGGACGATAAACGTTGGCCCGCCAAGAATCTTACTATAATGATTGATTCTTGGAAAAATCAAGGGCTTTCACCAGAACATATTTCAGAAGACGATTCTCATTCCTTTGGTAAGGGTATGGGACGTAAACTTTACCATCTCTATCAAGAGAGATTAAAAAGCCTTAATGCCTGTGATTTTGGCGATCTCTTACTTCATCCACTCTCTATTTTCCAACATAATCCAGATATTCTTCGGGAATATCACTCCAAATTTCGCTATATTCTTGTTGATGAATATCAAGATACCAACACAGTACAATATCTTTGGCTTCGCCTTTTGGCACAACAGCCAGAAAGACAACATGTCAACCTTTGTTGTGTTGGCGATGATGACCAATCCATTTACGGATGGCGTGGTGCTAAAGTCGATAATATCTTACGTTTTGAGAAAGATTTTCCTCCTGCAAAAATTATCCGTTTAGAACGCAATTATCGTTCAACATCACACATTCTCAAAACCGCTTCTCATCTCATTTCTCATAACCAAGAAAGACTTGGAAAAACACTTTTTTCTGATCAAATAAATACCGAAGAAGAAAAAGTAAAAGTTCATGCAGCATGGGATTCGAAAGAGGAAGCACGTGCAATTGGAGAAGAAATTGAACGGGCACAACAGACTGGCCATTCATTAAATCATATGGCTATATTGGTGCGCGCATCATTTCAGATGCGTGAATTTGAAGATCGTTTTGTAACACTTGGTCTTAACTACCGCGTCATTGGTGGTCCGCGCTTTTATGAACGAATGGAAATACGTGATGCGATGGCTTATTTACGCGTTGTCGTCCAACCAGCAGATGACTTAGCTTTTGAACGCATTATTAATACACCTAGACGCGGCTTAGGCAATGCAACTCTACGCATTCTTTATGAAAGTGCACGGGCACGCGCTATTCCTCTTTTTTCTGCCGCAGCTGCAATAATTGAAACGGACGAACTAAAACCTAAAGCACGCAGTGCTTTGCGAAGCGTTATTGAAAACTTTCGATGCTGGCAAAATATGCTGCAAAGCACACCCCATAGAGAACTTACTGAAACAATTCTTGAGGATTCAGGCTACACTACCATGTGGTTAGAAGATCGTTCACCAGAAGCACCAACACGGCTAGAAAATCTTAAAGAAATGGTTCGCTCCATGGAACAATTTGAAAGTCTTCATAGCTTTTTAGAACATGTTGCACTCGTAATGGATGCTGAAAACAATGAAAATACTGATGCTGTTAACATCATGACTCTTCATTCAGCCAAAGGGCTTGAATTTGAAACAGTTTTCCTTCCTGGTTGGGAAGAAGGTCTCTTTCCTCATCAGCGCTCACTGGATGAAGGCGGCCGTTCAGGTTTAGAAGAAGAACGGCGACTAGCTTATGTAGGATTGACGAGAGCAAAAAAACATTTGCATATATGGTTTGTCTCTAATCGAAGAGTCCATGGACTTTGGCAAAACACAATACCCTCGCGTTTTCTTAATGAATTACCAGAAGAACATATAGAAGTTATAAAAATGGAGACCTCTTATGGGGGGTATGGGAAATCTTCTGTTAAACATCATGGTTCATTTTATAATGATTCTACTACACCAAAACAGAAGCGCACACAAAAAAACATTGAAGGAAAAGTTCTTGCCCAATCAGTCTCTGAAACCCCTTCAAATTTTGCCATCAATGATCGGATTTTTCATATAAAATTCGGTTATGGTCATATCACAGCAATAGATGGTCATAAATTAACCATTATGTTTGAGAAAGCGGGAGAAAAACGTGTCCTCGATAATTTTGTAAACAAAGCTTAGCATCAACATAATGGTATCACATCCCCAGACAAAAACTATTTTTTTATTTTATTTTGAACGCTCTTTCCATTTTCGAATAAAAACCTCGATTGGAAGATTTTGCATATCAGGCAATGCGTTATAAATTTTATCAAGCGGCCAATTCCACCAAGTCATCTCCAAAAGTTCTTGGATCACATGATCAGAAAAACGCATCCGCAACGGTTTTGCAGGAACACCAGCGACAATTGTATAAGGAAGAATATCTTTTGTTATAACAGCATTAGCACCAATGATAACGCCATGCCCAATGGTCACCCCTGGCATAATAACAGCACCATATCCAATCCATACATCATGCCCAATGATAACACGTTTTGCACAACGTCTTTCACGAAAAGAACTATCTAACGGAATATAGCGGAAATATTCATTAGGACGATAAGTTATTTTATGCGTTGAAAGCCGTTCCATGGGATGTTCTAATGCATTTACACACACACGAGACGCAATAGAACAAAAACGACCAATATCGCTATAAATCGCTTCACTGTTCCGTTCAAAATAAATAAAATCTCCAACTGTTACATCACGCAAAACCACGCGCTCATTGATTTCTACATAACGCCCCAATTTACAACCATGCAATCGTGCTGTCGTATGAAGACAACATATTGATTTATAAAGATAAATCATGCTTTTTCAACTTGTATCATACCCCCGAATATTGTAAGATTTTCTCATTTCAAATCATTTCATTTTGAATCAATCAAAACCATCCCCTTGCACGTAACAAGTGGGATTAACGTGTGGATAAAAAACATTTAGAAAGGAGCAAAAATGCCTTTAATGAATCGTCTTAATGCAAGGGCTGTCACAACATTGGGGGCTGGCAAATATAACGATGGTGCCGGCTTGTTACTTCATAAGCGTAAAGATGGTGGTGCTCAATGGATTTATCGATATACCATTCACGGACGACGCCATGAAATGGGCTTGGGGGCTTTAAGAGACGTCTCTTTAAAAAAAGCCCGTGAATGTGCAACCCAATGGCGTTCTGTTCTTCGTGAGGGTCGTGACCCCATTAAAGAACGCGAAAAACAAAAGCGTGAGGCAGTGCGTAATCTCCATTATTTGAAAGATATTGCTCTCGATGCTTTTGAAAGTCGTAAAGCTGAATTAAAAGGAGATGGTAAAAATGGAGATTGGTTTTCACCTTTACGTCTTTATATTCTCCCTAAATTAGGCTGCCTCCCCGTTTCAGAGATTACTCAAACAGATATACGCAATACGCTTGCTCCTATCTGGCACGCAAAAGCTGCAACAGCTTATAGAGCTCTTAACCGTCTTAATCTCTGTCTTAAACATGCTGCTGCATTGGGATTGGATGTTGATTTGCAAGCAACAGAAAAAGCAAAAGCTTTGTTAGGCAAACAACGGCATAAAACGCAAAACGTACCAGCAATGGATTGGAAAGATATACCAGCTTTTTATAAAACACTTTGCGAAAAAACAACCATGACACATTTAGCTTTGCGGTTACTGATCTTGACAGGTGTTCGTACAAACCCCTTGCGTCATATCCATAAAGATCAGATTGAAGATGATATCTGGACCATCCCTGCTGAGAATATGAAAGGAAAACGTGATGCTACAACAGAGTTTCGCGTGCCTCTATCAACAGAAGCATTGGAAATTTTGAAACAAGCGCGTTTGCTTTCTCGCAATGATTTCTTTTTCTCTGCAACTGGTCGTGGTCCCCTGAGTATGAATTGCATGTCCCAGTATATGAAAAAAATTGGACTTGAAGCCTGCCCGCATGGTTTTCGCTCTAGTTTACGCGATTGGTTAGCAGAAACAACAGATGCTTCTTTTGAAGTAGCAGAAACCATTCTAGGTCATACAGTCGGGGGTAAAGTAGAGCGTGCTTATCGTCGTACGGACTATTTAGAACAGCGTCGTGTTTATATGGATAAATGGGCGGCTTATATCACGGGACAAGATCATAAAAGTTAAGAATAATTCTATGTCTTCGCCTTTGTTATATCCATAATGAATAATAGCAAACACAACTTATTGCTTATTATGAAGATCACAACCACAATATATTGTTTTTTTATGAAAGAAACGTATGTTTTTGCTGGTAATATTTGATACAAATTGCTATTTATATATGGTCATTGAGTGGTGATTCGATCACTTAAATATATAAAAAAGAGGGAATCTCATGAATACAAATAAAGAACTTCTCACAACTCGTGAGAGTGCAAAACTGCTTGGTATAAGCGTTACAACACTCTGGCGGCGTGTTGCTGATGGAACGGTACCAAAACCTTTAAAAATTGGTGCCTTATCCCGTTGGTTAGCATCAGACCTTCATGATGTAATCGAGAAGGCTAAAAACCAACGTAGCAACAACGCCGCTTAAAGAAAAACTTCGTCTTATAGGACAGACAAAAGTATTTCGAGTCTAGCGAATATCGAAATAACAGAGTCTGTCCTGTAATGCAAGTAGCAGGATAGTATTTTATGCATTTTGCAAATGCTAAAACTCTTAAAAGCATTACTTATGCATTGCATGGTGCTTGGTACGGGCATTATGGACTTGCCCGTTGCCCTGCCCATGATGATAGGTCACCTAGTTTAGCTCTTGCCAATGGAAATGATGGGCGGCTCTTACTCTATTGTTATGCCGGATGTTCTTTTGAAGAGATCTTACAAGCTCTCAAGAACATTGGGTTAATTGGTAGAGATGCTTACTTTCAAAAAGAGAGGCAAGCATATTTTGATCATAAAACCTCTTGTTACAATCGCTCTTTATTAGAGCAGAAAACAGCAAAACAGAAAGCTGATAAAGCATTAGAGATTTGGAAGCAAAGTCAACCAATTAAAGACACTTTAGCAGAGGTTTATTTACACAAGCGGGGCATCACTTGTGAATTACCCTCTAATTTACGCTATCACGATAAATGCCCTCATCCCTCTGGAAAAAACCTCCCCGCGTTGGTGGCTTTAGTTGAGGGTGGTGCCTCCTTTGCAATCCATAGAACCTTTTTACAAGACAATGGATGCAAAACAGAACATTTACCAGCAAAAGCCATGCTGGGCTCTGTCAAGGGCGGTGCTGTGCATTTATGCCAAGCCAATTCTCAACATCTGGTCATTTGTGAGGGAATAGAAACAGGTCTTTCTCTACTGTCTGGTCTGTTATCGGAGCCTGTTACTTTATGGGCATCCCTTTCAACCAGTGGCATGGTGCATGTGCACTTACCCAATATCAATACCAAAGCGCGTCTCACCATAGCTATGGATGGCGATGATGCGGGTCGTAAAGCAGGTTTTGCCCTTGCTGCCCGTGCTCAGTGCCAAGGCTTCAATGTCTTTATGATGCAAGCTCCCCATGGCTCTGACTTCAACGTTTTATTATTAAATTATGAAAGAGAAAAACAATGACAAAACATAATCTTGATAACAATGAAAATAGTTCTGTAAATGATACTGATAACGATAACAACCCTGTCTCTTTAAAGGAGCATCCCTGTTTACAAGCCATCCCTTATGAAATGGCATTGCAACAAATGGGATGGGGCGAATTAAAACCGATAAACAAAGCGCTTTTACCGGTTGAGCCTTTTAACCTAGCACAAATGCCTTATAAGCTAAGCAAATATATTTATGATATTTCTGATCGTCAACAATCTCCGATCGATTTTGTTGCCGTGTCTGCTGTCTGTGCTTTAGCCTCCGTCATTGGCAATGGCGTGCGCATCGCTCCAAAACAGCATGATAATTGGTACATTGTTCCTAATCTGTGGGGAGCTATTATTGGAGAACCTTCTGCACGAAAAACACCTGCCATGCAAGCGGCTCTTGCCCCTCTCTATAGCTTACAAAATGAATGGCATAAAAACTGTCAACAAAAGAATAAACAAGCAAAAGTGAAGGAAGCTTTTGAGACCTTGCGTAAAAAAGAAGGAAATAAAAAAGCAGCAAAGGCTTTTAAAAAGGGTGATTATAACGCAACCCGTGCCTTTTTAGAAGAAATGATTGAAAATGAGGAAGAAAGTAACCAAAACGATACAAAGCGGCGTCTTCTTGTCAATGATGCAACAGTTGAAAAGCTTGGAGAATTACTCAAAGAAAACCCGCGTGGATTATTGTTTGTCCGTGATGAACTTTCTGGTTTTTTAGCAAATCTAGATCGTAAGGAGTATCAAACAGACCGCGGTTTTTATTTGCAATCTTTCAATGGTGATCAACCCTATACCCATGACCGTATTGGGCGTGGCACAATCCATGTTGAAAATGCAACACTTTCTATGATTGGGGGCATTCAACCTTCTCGGATTATTCCCATCGTTCAGGCTATAAACCGTGGAATAAACGATGATGGTTTCTTGCAACGGTTTCAAATAATCGTTTGGCCCGATAATAATAAAGAATGCAAATGGATTGATAGAACCCCCTTACAAGACGCCTATAAAGACTATGAAGAGGTGTTTCGTTCTTTTCGGGATAAACCGTTAGGCTCTCCCGAACAGCCGCGGGTGATACATTTTTCTTCCAAAGCACAAGAGGCGTTTCGTGAATGGTGGGAAAATCTTCATAAAGAAGTAAGAGAGGATAATCTCTCTGAAACCTTACAATCCTATCTTTTAAAAATGCCCAAAACCATAGCAAGTCTTGCTTTAATCTTCCAACTTGTTGATGGAAAGCGTTTTGAAGTCGATTACCCTTATCTTTTTATGGCATTGCGTTGGTCAAAATATCTTTTAAGTCATGCGAAACGGCTTTATGCGGCAGATGATAGCTTAACAACAGAGCGTGCAAATTTGCTTGTAAAGCGTTGTGATTGCTTACCTGATATTTTTACAGTACGAGATGTTTATAAGCATGGTTGGAGATTTTTAAAGGATACTGAAAGCGTTAAAAAAGCTTTAGATGTTTTATGTCGTTGCAACTATCTTCGTGAAACCTCTGAAGACAAGGAGCAAAAAGGCGGTCGTCCTACCATACGCTATGAATGGCATCCTTTGGTAAAAAATCAGAGGACACAACAATGAAGCACTTCTTAAAATACTCTCAAAACCTATAACAAAAAATGTAAAAAGTTCTTTGTGCTAACAGATGTATAGAGCATAAAAACAACATCTTTTATAAGTTTTGGGGGTTTTGGGGGTTCTTTTGGGGGCTCATTTTTAAAAAAAATTATCTAAAAATAAAAAATGTTATATTTCAATATGTTAAGATTTATCAATTTTCAAGAGACAACTCATGATTGATAACAATTAACGATATAATGTGAAAATACAACCAATGCTATATGTTTTGGGGGTTTTGGAGGTTTTGGGTGTAATTTATTTTTTAGATTTTTAGGTTCATAAAGAGAACCATAAAGCTACTCAAAATTACATATTTGATAATAAAATACATATTGAATATGTTCTTATTATTCCATAAAATGATCAAATCACTGGCATATGGAGATGAAAATGAATAGAAAAATTTACTACTTTATTGATTTTGTAGGTTTAACTTTGCTTATAGCAGTGCTCATTTATAAAATTTATTTTTAAGCAATTTACCGGCTTTTGAGTATATTTGTCTCATTTTGTTGTCGATATTTATTTTGAAACCCTTTAATAAACTTCATTTCGATTCCTTTGATGATAATTGATCAATATTACAAAGCAATGAGGTTTATTGCATAATGCTTCAATCTCTCAATTCTGATAATAAACAATCTTCTTTACGCTCTCTCTTACAGTCTTATCGTAATAAAGCACAATCTCCTCGTGAATTAGGTACTCTTTTCGAAAACCTTGTCATGGCTTATTTGACCCATGACCCGCTGCAATGCCAAGAATACGAAAAGGTTCAAACCTATTGCGACTGGGCTAAAGAGCGTGGGGAAGATGGACGTGATATTGGAATTGATTTGGTTGCTAAAATCCGTGATCAAGAAAGCTATGCTGCCATCCAATGCAAATGCTATGACGCCTCTCATTGCATTAAAAAAGAAGATATTGATAGCTTCATTGCTGCCTCTGGGAAAAAGATCTTCTCCCGTCGCATTCTTATTGACAGCACTGAAAGTGATTGGAGTGATAATGCTTCTCATACCTGTGAAGGACAAGAAATCCGCATTCAACAGATTAATCTGTTTGATCTAGAAAACAGCCAAATCGATTGGAGTGCTTTTGAAGAAAATGGGGATGTTATCCTTAAAGAGCAAAAGAAGAAAAAGCTGTTAGATCATCAGATAGAAGCCCTTCAAGCTGTCTGTGAGGGTTTAAAAGAAGCCGATCGTGGCAAGCTGATTATGGCTTGTGGAACCGGTAAAACCTTTACCAGTCTTAAGATAGCAGAAACTCTTGCTGGTCAAGGCAAGCGTGTTTTGTTTTTGGTCCCTTCCCTTGCTCTTATGTCACAAACCATCAGAGAATGGACCCTCGATACAGAGATACCCTTGCGGTCCTTTGCGGTGTGTTCTGATACACAAGTTGGCAAGCGGCGTAAAAACCAAGAGGATGCTGCTGATTTTAACGCATCCGATCTTGTCCTGCCTGCTACAACAGATGCAAAAGAACTTGCTAGCAAAGCCAATAAAATTTCTCCTGATGTGATGACTGTCGTGTTTTCGACTTATCATTCAATCCAAGTGATATCCGATGCGCAAAGGAACTATGATTTACCTGAATTTGATCTGATTATTTGCGATGAAGCCCATAGGACAACGGGTGCTGTATTGGGTACAGACAACAGTGAATCAGAATTTGTTAAGGTTCATGACAACAGTATTGTTAAAGGCAAAAAACGCCTGTACATGACAGCAACACCAAAGATCTTTACCGATAATGCCAAGAAACAAGCCAATGAGATTAATGCTGTGCTAGCTTCCATGGATGATGAAGATCTCTATGGAAAAACCCTTTACACTTATACCTTCTCAAAAGCCGTAAAGAATGAATTGCTAGCACCTTATAAGATTATTGTCTTGGGGGTGAATGAAGAAATCGTAAGTCGATCCATCCAACATCGTATAACCGATGATAATTATGAACTTACTCTTGATGATGAAACCAAGCTCATAGGCTGTTACCAAGCTCTGAGCAAAATCGATTTGAAGATTGATTTAAGCGATGACCCCAATCCCATGCGCCGTGCTTTGGCTTTTTGTAAAGATATTAAAACCTCTGAACTTATCTGTAGAGCATTTAATTCTGATGAAACTCAGTCTGACTTGCGTGCTCTTTATGAAAGTCATAAAAAGACGCCTGCTCTTCACTGTAGATTTAAACATATTGATGGAAAACAAAGTGCTAAAAAACGCAATGAAGCTCTTGATTGGCTAAAGGAAGATGCGGGGGACAATACCTGCCGTGTGTTAAGCAATGTTCGTTGTCTCTCTGAAGGTGTGGATGTTCCTGCTCTTGATGCGGTGATGTTTTTACACCCGCGCAAAAGTCATGTGGATGTCATACAGGCGGTGGGACGTATCATGCGCCGTGCCAAGGGGAAAAAAAGAGGCTATATCATTCTGCCTGTTGGCGTTCCTGCGGGGATTTCTGCTGAACAGGCTTTAAGACACAACAAGAGATACAAAGTTGTCTGGCAAGTAATCAATGCTCTTCTTGCCCATGATGAAAATTTTGAGATTATCCTTAACCAGATGATTTTAGGGCAAGATGTAAGTCATACCCTAGAGATTCTTGCCTTAGACAGTATGACTGCGGTTGAGGATAAACTCTCAATCCATGAGAAATCAGAAAGTACGGGACTTCAGATTGGAAAACCTGCCTATGAACCTTCTAAGAGCGTTGGAATACTGGGACAACAATTATCTTTTTTTAAAGAGTTCCGTAATGCTCTGATAACCCTTTTAACAAAGAAATTTGCCATC
>NZ_JBTTDI010000008.1:0-55012 GCF_055796185.1 Bartonella sp. P12B
ATGAGGGGGCAGGCGGAAGTGATTATAGCCAAACAACGCCATGGACCCACAGGAACTGTCCCTCTTGCTTTCCAATCTGATTTTACACGTTTTAGTGATCTATGAAGAAAAGCATGCATAAAGGGGGCAATAAATGGCCTTTGAAAGGTCTTTGAAGACCCTTTGAGAGCCCTTTGAAAAAATGAAAATCCTTTGAAAATGAGGTCATTTTTACAAAATATCATGCAAATGATACAAAATTTACGGGTATTTGCATGCATATTTTAGAGATTTTAGGTGTCAAATAATGGGATTGTTGGAAAAGATGAATCGCCTCAAATTGCGATTCTGATCCAATAAAAACAAGACTCATGAAAGCGACTCTAAACACCTCTTAAAGCTTCTCTGAGAACCGCCAAAAAGACCTTTGAAAAAAAATGAATTGCTGCAAAACCTAGTGGCAAATTATGCAAAACCTAGTGGCAAGCTACACAAGCTACATACATACAACTTGGCTGGGGAACTTGGATTCGAACCAAGATTGACGGAGTCAGAGTCCGCTGTTCTACCATTAAACTATTCCCCAGTAGATGAATGTCGCCACTTTTAGCAGATTTTATAGTGTAGGCAAGCGCAAAAAGGATCTTTATGGTTCTTGATTAAGAGAGAGCCGTTTACCGATAATAAAGGGCAATGGGTATGTCGTCGATTGTTTCAATTTTAATATTCATATCATAAATGTCTTTAAGAATTTCTGGTTGCATGATTTCTTTTGGTGTTCCACAATAAGCCGCTTTTCCATTTTTGAGTGCAACGATCATATCTGAATAAGATGATGCGAAATTAATATCATGCATAACGATAAGAACAGTTTTTTTGAGTTCATCGGCTGTGCGGCGTAATTGTTTCATCATGGAAAAGGAATGCTTCATATCTAAATTGTTTAATGGTTCATCTAATAGGAGATAATCAGTATCTTGACAAATGACCATTGCGATAAAAGCTCGTTGGCGTTGTCCACCGGAAAGCTCATCCAAAAAGCAGTCTTTTAGATCCTGTAAGTCAAGATATCGGAGCGCACTGTCAATGAATTGTTTATCTTCGTTATTATACCAGCCCTTTGAGTAAGGATAACGTCCGAAACTTACTAAGTCATAGACGGTTAAACGAAAGGATAAAGGATTATCTTGACGCAGGATTGAGAGTTTCTGCGCCAAACTATCGTGAGGCATTTTATCAATATCAAAGCCATCAATGTAAATTGATCCTTTATGGTGCGGTAAAAGACGTCTTATCAGCATCAAAAGAGTTGATTTCCCTGAACCATTGGGACCAATGAGAGAAATAATTCCTCCTTTGGGGAGACGAAGACATAAATCATCGATAATCAACCTCGCTCCATAAGTCTTGGAAAGATGATTGATTTCAATCATTTTAGTTTTCCCTTCATTAGTAATATTAAGAAGACAGTTCCACCACAAAATTCAATAATAAAACTCAAACGTCCTGCCATATTGAAAATTTGTTCTAAAATAAATTGTCCACCAACCAAACAAATTATAGCCAATAATATTGCAATTGGCACAATGAAAGCATGTTTTGCTTGAGGGGAAAGTTCATAGGAAAGGTTGGCAACTAACAGCCCAAAAAAGGTAACAGGTCCTACCAATGCTGTGGAAATGGAGACGAGAATAGAAACCAATATAAGAATAGCTGTAGCGCTTTTGTGATAATCAACTCCAAGGTTGATTGCGTTTTCGCGTCCTAAAGCAAGAATATCAAGAAGATGACGTGAACGCCATCCAATCAGACTTACAATGAAGATAATGATTGTGGCAAAGCTTAGCAAGGATGTATTAAATTTGTTAAAATTTGCAAACATAATGTCAGTTAAATACATCATTTGGTCCGGATTTAACTGTAATTGCATGAACATGCGTAAACTGAAAAAAAATCCTCCTAAAATAACACCAATCAAAAGAGTTAAATGAAGACTTTTTATGTTGTCTGAAAAGAGCCAGCGAAAAAGGCTTATTGAAAAAAAAATGAGAATGAGAGCTTCAAAAACGAACTGTCCTTCGTGGCTCAAAAAAGGCAAAGAAAGAGAGCCTAAAAAATACATTATGATAGTTTTTATTAAAATATAAAGTTGATCAAATCCCATAATAGAAGGTGTAAGAAGACGATTGTTAACAATTGTTTGAAATAAAACAGTAGAAACGGTAATTGCATAGGCAATAACAACAAGAGAGACAAGTTTTGTGAGACGAAATGTCCACGTATAGATGTTTATATTCCATGTCATATAAAGAATGGTTACAGTACACGCCATTACGATAAGCGTTGCGAGGATAATTGTTGTTGCCTTCTTTTTATCCAAGACGCTTTCTCCATCGTAAAAGCAATATAATAAAAATAAAGCTACCAATAATCCCCATCATGGTGCTAATGGGAATTTCAAGAGAAGAATGAATTATCCGCCCTAAGAGATCACAGATCAAAACCAATCCTGCACCACTGATTGCAACCCAAGGAGCAGTATGGCGCATATTGTCACCCCTGAAATTTGAAACAAGATTTGGAATAATTAGTCCAACAAAGGGAATTCGACCGACTGTACAGACGATAACAGCGGTGATCGATGCGACAATAAAAAGGCCAAAGAACATGACAGTACGATAATTCAGTCCAAGATTGTTGGCTAAATCTTCTCCTAGACCAGCTACTGTAAAGCGGTCAGCGGTAAAATAAGCAAGAATGCAGAGAGGAAGAGAGAACCATAAAATTTCATATTTTCCCTCAAGAATCATCGCAAAGCTGCCAAATAAATAGGCTTGAAGAGAAGGGAGCAGCATTTCATGATCAGCAATAGCATTGGTTAAGGAGCCAATAACATATCCTAGCATAATTCCTGTCAGTGGCACAATGAGGGCAGATTTTAAAGGAATTTGGCGCAATAAAAACATAAAAAGTAACGTACCAATCATGGCAAAAATTGTAGCAACAATCATTTTTCCAAGCACAGGGATGTCAGGGTGAAAAATCATAACAAAAAGAATGCCGAGAGAAGCAGATTCAACAGTTCCAGCAGTCGACGGTTCGACAAAGCGATTGCGTGCAAGGAGTTGCATAATCATACCTGAAAGGGCGAGTGCTGCCCCTACCAAAAGTACCGCAATTGTACGAGGGATGCGTGTTTGCCAAAAAATAAGCCAAGCATGTGGATCATTTGATAACAAATCAGAAGGCGTTACATCTGAATAACCAACAAAAATACTAAGAACAGACAGTAGAATAAGAACTATGATGGCTATCGAGTAATTTTTCACGTTAAATTATTTTCCAACAAAGAAAGCAAAGGCCCTTTATAAACAGCCTTTGCTCCTAAATTTTATTTTCATGACAAGCTAATTATTTTTGGCAAGTCATTTTGGTGTTTATTTGCCTTTTGTAAAGGCTTCTCTAATTTGTTGTGCCGTTTCGTTAAGTCCAGTTAGACCGCCACTTGCTCGGTACCAGCTCCAAGAATCCAGATAAATAATCTGGTCCTTTTTGCCAGCTGTTGTGCGTTTAACAAGTTCATTATTGAGCAATTGTTCTGCAGATTGTCCTTCTCGTCCGATCGCTGCATCTCGATCTATAACCAACAACCAATCAGGATTGGTTTCAAGAATAAATTCAGGGGAAATGAGTTGTCCATGTTTTTGCACAGTAAGTTTATCGGTTGCAGGGGCTATGCCAAATGATGAATGGAAAATATCAAAACGTGACTTTGGACCCAAAGCACTGATCTTTCCACCAGAGGTCATAAGAACGAGTCCTGTACCTTTTCCTTTGGTACTCTCACGAACCTTTGCTAAATTTTCATCGAGTTTCACAATTTCTTCTTTTGCTTCCTTTTCTTTCCCAAAGATTTTTCCAAGAATAGTCACATTCCTTTTAATATCGTCAAGAGAGCTTTCATTGCTTACTGTGAGATCAATCGTTGGAGCGATTTTAGATAAATCTTGATACTTGGCTTGAGTCCGCGAGGAAATAATGATTAAGCCAGGTTGAAGAGTAGCAATTTTTTCGTAATCTGGCTCAAAGAGAGTGCCAATTTTTTCATATTTTGCATCATTAAACTGCTGCAGATATGCAGGTTTCTTTCCTTCGGGAATACCCACAACTGCCTTGATACCGAGGCGATTCATGTTATCAAGCGTTGCAAGATCAAAGACAACAACCTTTTGAGGAGAGGTGGAAACGGAGGTCGTTCCTGAAACATGATCGATTGTTATCTTAGCATCAATGTTTGTCTTTGCCTGTGAAAATGTTGTAAAGCTTATTACAACAATCAAGGTGGCAACTGCCCATTTTAGATATTTTGTTATCATTATCTCATCCTTTTCTCAAAATTATAAAGGGTTTCCTTAAAAAGCTTAACTGAGGCATTTTTATGTACAAGATTATACACAAAACGATAAATTAATTTATTGCATTATGTTGTAAAATAGATTGATATATGTTACAAATTGGATATTTAACTATTTTCGCTCAATTCTAGTACTTTTGCAAACAATATTTGGAAAGTTTGACATATGATTAACGTATTTAAAAATCGCACGCGTTTGTGCGCTGTTACAACAAGCGTTTTCTTCTTTTTACAAGGTGTGGATGCTTCTATGGGGTATAGTTCTTATCCTTCAACGTCCTCATTTCCCACATCTCCATTTCAATTTGGCTCGTCACTTGTGCCTTCAGGTGGAGGCTCCCTTGGGTATGGTGGATATCCGTACGGGTATGGTGGATATCCGTCTGGGACTGGTGAAAATGTAGGTTACATGACATCTCAAACACCACATCAACCACCACTTAGAGTAGAGAATGGTGGAAGAGCACAGGCGCGTGTGTCTGTTCCAAAGCAATCTACGTTTGTTTGTCGTGCTCTTAATAAGAATAGTGCTTTTAGTGCTCCTGGCACTATACGTACTGTTGTGGGCGGGAATGGTTTTTCGGTGCCAAACGGTGGATTGCGTGTAAGTGCGCCAGCCGGTGTGGCAGGTCCCGCTATACCAAATGGTGCAGCGGCGCTAGATGGTGGGTTAAGCTCGAATGAGGCAAGTGTAGGGGTGCCAGGTACAGTTGGGGTGCCGGGTGTAGGCGGGGTGCCGGGTGTAGGCGGGGTGCCAGGTGTAGGCGGGGTGCCAGGTGTAGGCGGGGTGCCAGGTGTAGGCGGGGTGCCAGGTGGTGCGATAAGAACGCCAAGGGCAGGAAAAGCAGAAGGGAGTTTATTAGCAGCTGTTCCAGGTGTTCCAGGTGGAGCAAATTGGGGTGCTTTGGCTACAGAGCGAGATACAGCAACAACGAGTGGGCCCGGAGTAAATTTGCCAGATTCGGGAATTCCTCCGGTTCCAGGTTCTCCAGGTAACATACCTACTGGAGATTTACCAGATCTAACAGATGCATTTAGAAATAGCAGAGCTGATGCATCTTCTATTGCAGGGGTTCCAGGTTCTGTGCTGAATACTATATTAGGTGCTGATGCATCAGATAATAAGATGCCTGGTATAGCTAGAAATCTTGTACCAGGTGATGCAGCTATGGGTGGTGCAGCTATGCTTGTATCAGGTCGAGGATTGTCTGAATCTTTCAATGGTATAGATAATGAGGGAGTACTCTATGGTGATCAGCTGGTATATGGATCTATTTCCTGTAGGCAAAGTGGAGTATATACACTAACGAATAGTGCTATTATGGCGGATGATGGTGGAACTGCTGTATATGTAAGTCCGGTTATTGAGAATCGAGGACGAGGTAAAGGAAGAAAAAACCAAAAGTCACCACTATCGCCTGAAGATCGAATAGTTGTTAATTTGGAAGATGTGTTGATTGGGAACGCAGAGGGGATATTAGATCTTTCTGACGACATGAAGATGCAAAATGTTGTTAATTTAGCTCTTATGGATTCAAGTTCTATTGATCCGAATGGTCAGGATAATAATGTTGCTGTGTGGGTAAATGGTGCAGGTGGAACAAAAGCAGAAGTTAATTTAAGGAACTCAAATATTAAGGGTTTTTTTATTGGGCTTGAAGCTGAAAACACTGGATTGATCCGTATGACAGGAGGGGATATCAGTAGGGTTCATGTTGGCGCTGTTTCTAGAAATGGTGGGGATATTTTCTTGGAGAATGTAAATATTGATGCTCGAAAAATAGGTCTGTTGAGTTTTGCAAACTCTATTATAGGGATGAAGTCTGGAGCAATTACTGTAGCGGAAGGAGGAATGGCGGTAAAGGCTGCAGAAGGAGGAATGGTTCAATTAAATCGGGTTTCTATTAAGATTGCTGAGAAAAAACAATCTGGGGATAATAATGCTGATTCTAAGGAAGGAAGTGTGGCTTTATTGACGCGTGGAGGTGTTGTTTCCTTTAAAAATGGGGGGGTTGAAGGTTCCGATACTGTTGTATTGTGGGTAAGTGATGATTTTAAAAATCCTTTTCCTGGGATTTTGGATCTTGGGCAGTTCGAAGTTATTGATTATGGTGATTACAGTGATTTGATCAAGGCAACAGGAGAGCAGTTAAGTGTTGGTCGTGTTACGCGACAGACTGGTGTTAGTTATGAAGGGCAGGACAACACTCTTGATGGTGATTCTGATCTCGATAGTGATGATAGTGGTTCTGCTGATGATTTTTTTACTATTGAGACTCGTTCCTTTGATGAATTCGAAAATGGTGAATTCGACAGTATATACCCTGATGGATTGTCTGATATTGCAGATGATCGTGGTGGATTGTTTGATGTTGCAGATGATGGGGACTATAATGATATTTTTTCCACGTATGCGGAGGTTTCATCTGCTATAAAGAATTTAGAGATTGATCCAGAATCTGAAGGTGTTAATGAAGCCTTTAGAGCTTCCAATTTAATGGTTTCTGATATTCAAAACTCAATTCTTAACGTGACAGGTAATTCTTATGGTATATACTTTGATAAAGATTTGCGTTCGCGTGGAGACAAAAAAAGTGAACAAAATGCACAGCGAGATGCAAAAAAGGGGAGAAAAAGAAATAATAAAAGTAGATCGCATGCAGTTCTTTTAAAAGAATCTACTCTCAGAGTTCCCGATGGTGTTGCCATTTATGGTGAAAATTTGAGAGGTTATGTCGTTGTAAAAGATGAATCAACTGTTTCGGGTGGGTTACTATTGAAAACTGAAGCAGGGGCAGATTTGTCGGTTGTTGTTGATGATTCTATAATTATGGGTGCTGCGCGTGTTGAGAAAAATTCTCATGCGAAGCTCTTTTTGTCTGGAGGATCGGAGTGGTATGTAACAAAGAGTTTATATAATGGTTTAGAAGATTCAGATCCGCAGTGTGTGGATTCATGTGTTTCATCTGTGAAACTTTCAAAGAGTAATATTAGATTTTTTACTTCTTCAAAGAGAAGTAATACTGAAAATGAGGACACTGAAGGAGGTGTTGAGTATCGAACTCTTCGTATTGGAAATGGAGAAGGCACAGTTTACAGTGCGGATGAGAATGGGGATTCGAGGATTTATTTCAATGCGAATCTGATACCTAGTAATGCGGATAGTACTCAAGTATCTGATAGACTATTGATTCATGGTGATGTTTCCGGAAAAACTAAGGTGCATGTAAATCCTATTTCAGATGATGTATCATCAAAACCGAATGAATCCCAGGAAATACCTTACAGTGTTTCACTTATTCAGGTTTTTGGAAAGGCAGCAAAGGATTCTTTTACACTACAAGGTGATTATATTACACTAGACGGATTACCTTATCAGTATGTTCTTCGTGCTTATGGGCCAAGTATTCCTCCGCACATGCAGTATTTTGATAAGAAATTAATTGTAGGAAGTAACGAAGTTTGGGATTTTCGTTTAGAAAACCAGTATGTTGTACCTCTTGTTTCTGGGTATACTACTGCCACTAATTTTAAGATTACTGTTCCTCAAAAACCTCGTAGGAAGAGTTCTCAGGCTGAAATTCGTGGTGATGTTGGTGGAGAAAATGCTGAAGTTGAGCAGCTTCCTGTTCCCACGTCTGCTGAAAATTCTGTAGCTAGGGCTCCTGCTCGAGGTGATTCACTTGGCAGATCTGAGCTATCTGAAGATTTATTTGAAGAATCTGAAGAACAAGTGGAAGAATATGAGCTAGGAGAACACGGACTATCTGCAGAATATGATATTGAAGGATATGAGCCTGAAGGATCTGAAACAACAGTGTTTGTTCCTTTAAGCGGTACACCTTCTAACATTTCTGCTGCTTCTAATAACTCTGGGGCTAGAGGGCGTGTTTTATATTCTACACTTACGAGATCTGATACAGATGATATTTCTATAGTACCAGCTCCTTCAGGCTCTGTAGCTCCTACTTCTGTTGCTAGGTCTGAGACATCTGAGCCTATAAAGAATATTTCTTTATCCGGTGGATCCATTGTTACTTTTACTCTCTCTAAGGAGCCTGCACCTATAATTTCATCTGCATCCATCAAAAAGTCTACCGCTTCTACAGGGGATTCTTCTTCAGAGGTTGCGACTTCTATGGATACTAGAGGTTCTGGAAATTCTAATGTATCTTCTATTAAATCTGTTACGCGGGCTGATGACGTTGAAGCTGTTACACGTAGTGACAATGCTGATATTAAAATTGTTTCTTCTCAGTGTAATAATACGGCGTCAAGTGGTACGAAGAAATCATCTACTCCCTATTTATGCAATGATGGTGCAGCACATAAGATAGAAAATCTTACGCTGATGGCAAATGATAAGAACCAGCATTCTATGCATGTAAAAAACCAGAATACAATTGTTGAGTTAGCGGGGGCTACTATTAGTGGTGCGTATCCTTCTGAAAATGGCAGTAATCTTGATCTTACTAAATTAATAGCTGTGAGTGCTGTACTTGCGGATGAAGGTGCAAAGGTTGTTTTAAACAAAAATTCAAAAGTGCAATCTTCTCTGATAGGACTTGAGGCACAAAGAGGTGGAAAAGTCAAGATGGATGATGGAACAGTCAATGTTCAGTTTGTGGGCGCTTTGGCAGGTTCTGGGTCTTCTGTTGAATTAAGTAATACGAGAATTAATGTGGTGGGCGATTTAGCTGTCGCTGGTCTGGCTAGTAACGCTGGTGAAATAACCATGAAATCTGGGCAGATTATTTTAAAAAGGGGAGTGGCTGTTAGGTCAGAATCGGGCGGAAATGTTAAATTAGACAATGTTAACATTACGGTAAAAAAAGAAAACAATAAGCTGGATTCTGCAGAGAGGTTTGGGAGTGCAGCTTTCTTGTTGAGTGATAATGGTTCTGTTGATTTTACGAATGGGAATGTTGTTACTGATACCAATGCTTTGTGGGTTAGGGATACTTATGACACAGGTGAGGTCGGCGCTTCTAGGAGAAAGGGGGAATCTGATGCTCGTTCCTCTATCAATCGGGCTAATATCGAGTTTTCTACTGTTAAGGTAGAAGGTGATAAATCTTATGGTATATATTTTGATGGAGCAGGACGGAAAGGAGTAGAAAAACGGAATCAAAATAAAAACTTAGGAGAAACCGTATTACAAACGTCAATGGAACACTCTGGAGGAAAGAGTGTTGTTAAGCGAAATGCTGTATCTTTACAGGAAAAAGCACCTATAGGTATAACGGGAGAAGTTTTGTTGAAGAAAACTGATTTTGAAGTGCTAAACGGTGTGGCTATTTATGGTAATAGTTCTAGTGGTCGTGTTTCCTTAGAAAACGAAACAACTCTTACTGGTGATTTGCTATTAAAAGCTGAAAATAATTCTAATATACTGGTTTCAGCTAATAACTCTGCTATTGTTGGTGGAGCATGGGTTCATAAAGGCTCTTATGCTCAATTAGAATTGATTAATGGATCACAGTGGCTTTTGAAAAGAAGTGCACAGAAGTATAGAGAAGTTCCAGATTCAGAATGCAGGGATTCATGCGTTTCTTCTATAAGCCTTGTCAATAGTCGTATAGAGTTTATGCCTTCGGAAACTGAGACGTTGAAGTACCAAACACTTCGCATTGGAGAAGGAAAAGGTGTTGTCTACAAAGCAGAAGGCAATGCTTCAATTCACCTCAATGCACATTTAAACCCCGATGATCCAAGTGATAATCAAGTAACCGATCGCCTTGTAATTCATGGTGATGTTGAAGGAAAAACGAGAGTGTTTGTGCTAGGTGTTTCCAGCAAAGTGAGAGACGAAAAGGATAATAAGCAAAGTCCTCATAGTGTTTCTGTTATTCAGGTTTACGGAAAGGCAGCAAAGGATTCTTTCCAACTCGATGGTAATTATGTTGCGTTGAAGAATTCACCTTACAAATATACTCTTCGCGCTTATGCACCAGAAGCCACTTCAAAACAGGAGCATGTTCAGCAGAAGTTTATGAAGGATGGTGGAGAATTTTGGAATTTCCGTCTAGAAAATCAATATGTTAAGTCTTCGCCTACAGTTGGATTTGTGCTTCCTGAACAAGTTGTAAAATCTGTTGTTCCGCAAGTTCCGACTTACTTGCTCTTACCAAATAGTGTATTCCATGCCGGTTTAATGGATATTAGCAATCAAAACAAACAGTTGGAGTCATTGCGGGCTACTTCCAATGGAATGGTAGAAATTCGCGAAAACCCTGCTTTATATTTGCGCGGCTATGGTGGAAGTTACCGTTATGTCTCAGACTTATCCGCACTTGAGTATGGTTACAAAGGTGATCTTACCTATAATGGTGTAGAGGCAGGTGTTTTGTTGCAAACAATCGAAAATGCTGACAGTTCTCTGTCCTTTGGAGTTATGGGCTCTTATGGAAAGCTTTCTCTACAACCTGTGGATGTTAAACAAAGCCAAGAAAGTGCATTTGATAAATGGACTGCTACAGCATATGGCAGCATGCAGCATAGTGCGGGCTTCTATGTGGATGGTCTTCTTTCCTATGGTCTGTTCAAAGGCGATGTTCTCACCCTTGCACGAGGAAAAACAGCAACTTTAAAGGGCAATCCTTTCACTGCCTCCTTGATTGGTGGTAAAGCGTTTACAACAGGATATAAAGGTTTTGTTGTTGATCCGCAGGTTCAGGTTGTTTATCAACATATTCAGTTTGATAAGGCTCATGATGTTGACAACTTTGACATTGAATTAGGAAAACTTGATCAATGGGTAGCACGTGTTGGTGGGCGTTTGATTAAGACACCTACAGGACTTGAAGGAGTGAATGCTATTTCCTTCTATGGTAAGCTTTATCTTGCTCATGGTTTTGAAGGCAAAAAATCTGTGCATTTCAAAGATGCTTTCCAGTTAGGTGCTTTTGGTTCTTCTCTAGAAGCCGGATTGGGCTTTAATGCCAAATTATCTAAGCAGTTTGCGCTTCACGGTGATGTTATGTATCAGCATAAGCTCAATAAGGCTGGTTTTTCTGGAGCTAGTTTTTCTGGAGGAGTGCGCTATCAGTTTTAGAATAAGGTACAATACATCCTTTAGTAAAGGCAGCACAATGTGCTGCCTTTTCTTTTTCTTGCATTGATTTATCAAAAAATTGCTCTTTGTTATATAATATGAGCGAAAAAAGTTATGATCGGCTTTTTTGTTTTGTGTATGAGAACTCTTTATGACTGTATCATTTCTTTTTATCCTAAAATGCGTTTCTAAAATTTTTTTCTGATAAAATCCGATATGATAACAGGCTTTTAAGAGCTTTTTAATGATAGAAAAGCCCAATGCTTGTGCATGAAACTCTGCCTGATTTTATTTTATCCGCTATGATATTTTATGTTTCCTTAATCTCATTTTTAAATTCATCTTTTTTGATTTTATAATTTTTTTCACGTGCATCTTTTGTCAGTCTTTCAAATTTCACAAGGATAGAGAGTGAAGTTTATTAATTACACGCTATAGTTTTGTTTTTGCTTTACACGAAACACAGAATGCATTATACACCTATAAAGTGTAGTTGGTAATTATTCTCTTACAGGTGGTGATTGTTTTGTATTCAGATTCTCCACCAATTTTATTTGGATAATTCATTGCACGGGTCAACTGAGCAGTAGATGCGTCCTTTGTTTACACCTTTTTGTCTTTTGAGGTGGGTGGGGTGTTTTTACCAGTGCTTTTATTTTCAATGAGAGGGGAAGCAAAGTTTCGAGGGAACTATGATTAAAATGTTTAGAAATCATCTGTTTTTATATACGGCCGCAACGGCTATCCTTTCGTTGTTACAAAATGGAACGGTGGTTGGTGCAAGTGTAGAGAGATCTGGTCAACCTTTTTATAAAATTACCGTTACTCCTACGACTAGTGGTACTTCCTCTGATCTACCTAAAAGACTTACTGTTATTCCTTCTAATAGTGTTTTAGGATTAGGAGGATTGGGCGGTTATCGCAAATTTAGCGGCATATTGAATGGGAGTCGCGATAGTAGCAATCTTCTCAGAGGAGAGGAAGGGGATTATGGTGGTACATATAATAGCTGGGGTGGTGGGTATGGGCAAAGTCTTAGTGGTAGAAGAGATGATCCTCTTAGCGGAGAAGGTGGGGACAATGCTGGTAATAAATATGTTTACAAAAATCACTCTAATGGGAAGTTGATGCTCTATAATGGTGCTTATTATATATGTGATAACTGTACAGAGGACAAAATTGACAATAAGTCTTATAAGATAACGAATACTTCTGATAATCGTACTGCTATAACAGTAAAGGGGATGAGTGCAAAAGTTACAGGGAACAATGTAACTGTTAGAAGTGAAGTTTCAGATAAGCCTTTTACATATGGAGTCTCTGTATCAGATAATGGAAAAATTGTTTTAAAATCGCCAAATATCAAGAATGTAAATACAGCTCTTCATGTTAGTGACGGGATAATTGAGGTACATCAGGGCGTTATTGAGAAAAGTCAGAAAGCTGTCGAGGCAACGGGGAATTCATTTGTTCTTTTAGAGGATACAACAATTAAGACGAGTGGTGGGAAGGCGAGTCTTTTGAGTTATAGCCGTTCAGAAGTTTGGATGGGAGATGGGGCAATTGATTTTGCGGATAGTCATGGGGCTTCTTCGACGTTAGGTGGGGAGATAAATCTTGATGGTGTTAAGATGACTGGAAAGGGGAGTAGAGGTAAAAATTATGCGGCTTTGCATACGGATGTGGGGGGGCCTATTGATTTTAAAAATGGGGTTATTGATGTTACTGATGCCCACGGCATATTATCAGAAAATACTGTAGCTACCCCTAATTCGATTTTGTCGTTTGAAGCTTTATTGGATAATGTTGAGGTAGCTGAGGACAATTCAGGTAATGTTGATGCAACTGAGGTCAATATTGAATCTTCTTCTGTTACAGTGCAGGGTAAAGGGTCTTATGGTATATATTTTAAAGGAGAAAAACCATGGGAGGAATTCGAGCAAGAAGAGGATTCAAAGGATAAGAAAACTCCAGGAAGATTGGAAGTTGTTAATTTGCAGAGAACGATGTTTTCAGTTTTAGATGATGCGGCTATTTATAGTACCGACAAAACTTTTGGTGTTGTTGGTTTAACACAAAGTACTTTGAGTTCAGGAAATTTGTTGTTAAAAGCTGAAAAAGGTGCCTCGGTAAAAGTTTTAGCGAATGCTTCTACCCTTGAAGGAGGGACCTATGTCGATGAGGTTTCTACTGCTGAACTTTATTTGGGCGGTGATTCGACATGGATTTTAAAGCAAAGGCAACAAAGGAATTCCCACGAGTCAGATCTTTCCAACGACTTCTCTCTCTCATTAGTAAGCCTGATGGATAGTTCTATTAATTTTAAAAAACTGAAATCTGCTCCGGTTTACGATTATCAAACACTTAATATTGGACAAGGAACGGGTGAGGTTTATAAGGCACAGGGTGATGCACAGATTTACCTTAATACATATCTAAATGAGGGTGGCTCTCTTAATAATCAAAAGACTGATCGTGTTTTGATTTATGGGGATGCCTCTGGAAGAACGACAGTTCATGTTCGTAGTATGCCAGGAAGTCCAGGGGGATCTACAGGAAATGGTGGAAATGAACAAGGAATCTCAATTATTCAGGTTTCTGGAAAGGCAAGTCAAGATTCTTTTCAGTTAAACGGTGGTTATGTTGCTCTGAAAGATTCACCTTATCAATATAGGCTTTATGCTTATGGGCCGCAATCTTCTTTAGGGCCAGCAAGTTCTGCTCAAAGATTAGTGAAAGGAAATGAAGGCTTTTGGGATTTTCGTCTCGAAAATGGATATATTGATTCTGATGTTAAACCTGCTCCTGAACCAGCGCCGGCTCCTGATCCCATTCCTGGGCCAACACCTCCTCCAGTACCTCCTCTAAGACCAGACTTGGAACCGCATCCTAAACCAAGTGTTAAGGCTGTTGTTCCACAAGTTCCGACTTATCTGCTTTTGCCAAATGCTTTATTTCAAGCAGGTTTGATGAATATTGGCAATCAAAATAAGCGGTTAGAGGCTTTGAGAATTGCTTCTGGTGGACTGTTGGAAAGTGAGGAAAAACCTGCTTTTTTTGCGCACGGTTATGGGGGTAGTCATCGTTATGTTTCAAACCTTTCTGTGCTTGAATATGGTTATGGAGGTGAGGTTGATTATAATGCCATTGAAGCTGGTGTGCTGCTGCAAACAATTGAAAATGCATATGGCACTGCTTCTTTTGGGGTTATAGGATCTTATGAGAGATTTTCTCTGCAGCCCTTAGATGTTGAACAAAGTCAAAAAAGTGCATTTAATAAATGGTCAGTTACGGCATATGGCGGTATGCAACATGATGCAGGCTTCTATGTGGATGGACTCTTCTCCTATGGTTTATTCAAAGGTGATGTTCTCACGCTTGCACGGGGAAAGACAGCCACTTTAAAGGGCAAACCTCTCAGTGCTTCTTTGACTGCTGGTAAAGCATTTGTGATCGAGGATGAATGTCTTATTTTTGATCCGCAGCTTCAAGTTGTTTATCAGCATCTCCAGTTTGATAAGGCGCGTGATATTGATAATTTTGACATTGAGATGGGGAAACTTAATCAATGGGTGGCACGTATTGGTGGGCGCTTAACAAAAACCCTTACTGCAACGGATGAGGCGCGTGTTGTTTCTTTCTATGGTAAGATGCACCTTTCCCATGGTTTTGGAGGAAAGAAATTTGTGCATTTTAAAGATGCTTTCCAGTTGGGAAATTTTGGTTCTTCTCTAGAAACTGGATTAGGTTTTAATGCAAAATTATCGCCAAAGTTTGTACTTCACGGTGATGTCATTTATCAGCACAAACTGACCAAAGCGGGTTTTTCTGGAACAAGTTTTTCTGGAGGAGTGCGTTATCAGTTTTAGTTGACTCGTTTTAATAAATTATTTAAGGAGGCACAAAGCTATCTGCTTGTGCTTCCTTGTTTTTAGAATTTTTTACGAGCGTTTTTGAAGAGAGAGGTATTTAGCATATCTTAAATGCCTTCCCTACTTCAATTTTTTAACTGGATGAGATTTTTGTTCAGTGGTTTCTAAATTTTTTTATTTCATATTTACATAAAACACAAAACATATTAATTTTGCGTGCATTTTTGAACGATATGTATTAAAAGTATAAATGTCATTGGGTGCGATGCCTGCTTTTATAGAGTCTGAGAAAGAGTTTACGGTAGAATTATGGTCAAGATATTTAAAAGTCATCTCTCTTTGTGTGTTGTAACAACAGCTGTTTTTCTTTTCCTGCCCAATGCAAATGCAAGGGTACAAGCTGAGGCTGCTACTGAGGTGCGATCAAGCGCTGTTGTTAATGGTAAGATGCAAAATGGGAAAAATGAATTTACATGTAGTAAAGAGGTCTCATTTTATTGGTGCGATAATGCTGAACATAACTACATTAGAGGAAAAACTTATAACAAAACTGATGGAAAGGAAGATGAAACTGTTGCCATACAAGCATCTAAAGAAAAAACGAGGATTGAAGGGGAGGATGTAACGATTAAGGATGCTTTAAATCCAGCAGATTCGGATAACAGCTTTTGGAAGTATGGTATCGTGGCCGATAATTCGGGAACCGTTGAGATAGAAAAAGGAGCAATTGAATTTACAAAGGGTATCGCGGTTCAAACAAGAGACGAGGGGATTGTCACTTTAAAGGGAGTCTCCATTACCGAAAAGAGTCGGGCGACGCGTGTAAGTAGCTATGATAGAAATTCAGTTTTTCAGATGTCTGGAGATGGTGGATTTATCGATTTTATAGAAGGTGGAGTTAAGGCTTCCAATGCGCATGGTGTTTCATTCCAAGGAGTTGGTGGATATATTGATATTTCGAAGTCGACAGTTTTAGTGGACGGTAATGCATCTTATGGATTCTATTTTTTTGATGAGCAAGAACTCGAATATAAGTACGAAAGATATCCTTATGATAAAGAGAGGATTTATACTTTCTTTGGGGAGTATGGTAAGTTATTCGGAGGACTTCCAGAAAAGAACTTGCATAAACGAGGAAGTGTTCATTTGTACAGTAATGCTCTGTTTACAGTTCCAAATGGTACAGTTATTTATAGTAGAAAATCTGGAGGTCTTATTAAAATTCTGGGTAATTCTGAACTTTCTGGAGATTTATTGTTGAAGGCTGAAGAGGGGGCTTTTGTGAAGGTTGCAGCTGATGCTTCTAGACTTGTAGGGGGGGCGCATATTGATGAAAGTTCTCATGCTGAGTTTCGGTTAACAAAAGGGGCAAAATGGACTTTAACGCGACCGAAAAATAAAAGTTTGCACGATTCTTTTTCTTCTCGCTCTATAGGTGTTTCATCAATTTCATTGTTACATCTTATTGATAGTTCTCTTATTTTTGAACAACCAAAGTCCAGCGAAGCTGGGAATTATCAAACACTCCGCGTTGGAAAAGGATCGGGTGTCGTTTATAAGGCGCAAGGTGATGCGCATTTTTATCTCAATACATATTTGGATAAAGGGGGCGCTCTTAAAGATCAAAAAACAGATCGTCTTTTAATCTATGGGGATGTTGAAGGAAAAACAACCGTCCATGTACAAAGCATGCCAGGGAGCCCTGGAGGAGGTACAGGGGGTGGTGGAAACAATCAGGGGATCTCACTTATTCAGGTTTCTGGGAGAGCGGAGGAGGATTCTTTTCAATTAGCGGGTGATTATATTGCGTTAGATAATTCGCCTTATCAGTATAGGCTTTATGCTTATGGACCAACATCTAATTTAGGAAAAGCGGATTCTACTCAAAGATTAGTTGAAGGTCACGGTGAATTTTGGGATTTTCGTCTCGAAAATAGGTATGTTGATGCTCGTACTCAATTGAATTTTGATCGTAGTCCTAACCCTTCTCTTGAACTTCGTTTAGAGCCAGGGATTAAAGCTGTTGTTCCGCAAGTTTCAACCTATCTTCTTTTGCCAAATAGCGTATTCCATGCTGATTTAATGGATATTAGCAATCAAAACAAACAGTTAGAGGTACTACGGGCTACTTCCCGTGGAATGGTAGAAATTCATGAAAAGCCTGCTTCCTTTGTGCGTGGTTATGGTGGGCGTTATCGTTATGCTTCAGACTTATCCGAACTTGAATATGGGTACAAAGGTGATCTTACCTATAACGCTTTAGAGGCAGGTCTTTTGCTGAAAACAATCGAAAATACTGATAGTGCTTTATCTTTTGGAATTATGGGCTCTTATGGAAAGCTTTCTCTACAACCTGTGGATGTTAAGCAAAGCCAAGAAAGTGCATTTGATAAATGGACTGCTACAGCATATGGCAGCATGCAACATGATGCAGGCTTCTATGTGGATGGTCTTCTCTCCTATGGCTTGTTCAAGGGTGATGTTTTCACCCTTGCACGAGGAAAAACAGCAACCTTAAAGGGTAATCCTTTCAGCGCTTCTTTGACGGGTGGTAAAGCGTTTGCAATGGGATATGAAGGTTTTGTTGTTGATCCGCAGGTTCAGGTTGTTTATCAACATCTCCAATTTGATAAGGCTCATGATGTTGACAACTTTGACATTGAATTAGGAAAACTTGACAAATGGATGGTCCGTGTTGGTGGACGTTTGACGAAGATGTTGTCTGCCTCTGAGAAGGATCATGAGGCTTCCTTTTATGGAAAGCTGCATTTTACTCATGGTTTTGAAGAAAAACAAACTGTGCATTTCAAAGATGCTTTTCAGTTGGGAGCCTTTGGTTCTTCTCTAGAAGCTGGAGTGGGTTTCAATGCCCGATTGTCTTCAAAATTTGCTCTTCATGCTGATTTGGTTTATCAACACAAACTTACCAAGGCAGGCTTTTCTGGAGTTAGTTTTTCAGGCGGATTGCGCTATCACTTCTAGTTTGATCGTCTTTTAATCAATTCTTTAAAGAGCTATAAGTAGAGTTTATGGCTCTTTCTTTTTGTTAGTTGCTTTGGCTGGAAATTTTGAAAACAAATCTCTTCCATACCTTAAAAATACTGAAATGCTTCCTGGTTGCTTTGCTTTTTGTGATGATTTTTCCGATCTGTGTGCATTGATAAGCTGTTTTTGAAGAACTGGTTTTGGGGATGAATATGCCGTTATCTATATTTTCTGTGTCTTTTGAATGTTGCAATTTTAGACTGCAATAATTTTTATTTTAAGTAAAATACATAATGTTTTTTGTTTGTTGCATGCAATAAGAGCAATGAAGCAGAATGCATATTCTTTTGTAGCACAAAGGGGAAAAAATTTGTCGTAAAATTATGATTAAAATATTTAAAAATCACCTCTCTTTCTGTCGTTTTATGATGGTTATTCTTTGTCTTTGTAAACAATGCAGATGCTGATGGTCAGCTTGCTTGGAAGAAGTAGTTTCCATAGTGCGAAAATGCTTCATTTTATCGATGTGGTGATGATAAAGAACAGGCAATTTTCAATAAAACTTATCCATGCACTGGTGAAAGCTCTGATTCAGCCATAGAGGTATTGGAGGAGAATATAGTCATTGGAGCAGACAGGATAATCATTAACGATATTGCGAATGCAAATGGTAGGAAAAAGCTCTTGGACAACAGCTGTACAAGCATTAACGGAGGGGTGTGTTTCTTTAATCAATTCCATCTTCAATAATATGTGTTGATTGATGTCGATGTTGATGAGGGAGAAGCTTTTGAGATGTGAGAGGGGCGATTAACGTAACTCGAACGGGGGTTAGGGTAGCTGGTAACTAATCTTTTATTCTTTTAAATAATTCAGAAATGAGGACAAGTGCTGATGCGATCAGTCTTTTTAGCCAATGCAGTGTGAAAATTGAAATGAAAGCGGGAAGGATTGATTTTACAAATGGTATTGGGGTTCAAACAGCAGGAAGTGGTAAAGTTATTTTACATGGTGTTTTTTTACAGGAAGGAGAAGATGTGCGAGAAATACAGAGAATCATCACGAAAATACGACTTTGTTTCTATGGGGTTGTTGGTAGTAAGCATCGTTATACTTCGCTCTTTTTATCCTCAAATATGGTTATGGAGACGCGCTTGGTTATAATACCATAGAGGTTGGAGCTTTTCTGAAAAATATCGAAAGCGCATATCGTGTTATATTTTTTGAGGATATGGGGGTATGGACAAGTTTCTTTGCAGCCTCGAGAAATCAAGAAACGCTAAAAAAATACATTTTATAAATGGAGAGAGCAGCATATGCTAGGATACAGCATGATATGGGCCTTTATATAGATGCTCTGTTATCTTATGATCTTTAATGGGGATGTATTCACTCTTGCACGGGATACGCCAATAGCATTAACAGCATTAGGAAGTGATCCCAGAATGGTCCCTTAACTGCTACTAAAGCATTTATGAGGGGGTGTAAAAGTTTAATTTTTGTTTAACGGATAAAGTTTTTCATCAAAATCTTCAGTTTTATAAGGTACATGATATTGATGGCTTTAACTGGGGAAGAATATATTATTTTTTACCATGGTAAAATTCATTTTATTTATGATTTTGGTGATAGAGAATTTATTCATTTAGGAGATGCTTGCCAAGGACTCTGGGTTTTTTATAGAAACTGGATTTTGTGTTTGTGCACAACTGTCTCTAAAGATTATATTTCATAATGATGTGATCTATCAGCGTAAGCTTATCAAGGTTTGTTTTTCTAGACTACATTTTATGGTGGATTAAAATATCATTTTTAATCGTAGCTTTATATTTAATACATTCTTTGTGAAATTTATAAGAACAAACAGTGTCTTTGTTGTGTTGTTTTTTTGATTTTAACTTTACATATAATCCAAAACGAATTATTTAACCAAAACATAATCTGGCAATCAGGAGATGGTCGTCTTTGTTTTTTTATGAGGGGAATAGAAGAAAGTTTATAGTCAATGATAATAAAAATATTAAGATCTCATGTCTGTTTATGTGCTCTTACCACGTCCGTTTTTTTCTTTATCCATAATATAGATATTAAGGCACAAGATGCCTCTTCGTGTCATTCTCTTCAGTCGTCTTTATGTGGGGGTAGCGAAGTGCAAGGGGTTGTTGACGGGTCTTATAGAGATCTTGTTAATACGGGCTCTTTTGATGCTGTAATCATAAAAAAGTCTGAAAATATAGCTCTTAAGACAGGAAAAGAGGCGGATTTAAAGTTGGGTGAAACGTTACAATTAAAAAAAGCGGGTTCCATTGTGTCAGAGGTGCTTGCGCAGCCAAAGATGGTAACTATTTTGGATAAGGTTTCGATAACTGGAAATGGCAAAAATACTGTTAATGGTAAGAAAGGGGATAGCCTTGGTAATGGCGTGAGCCAAGCAGTTTTTGGTGTGAAGCAAGGCGGTTCTCTTGTTGTTAAGGACAGTCAAGTGGAGGTCACTCATGTTTATGGTTTCGTGGGTGAGAGTGCACCAGCAGTTTTTGCTAATGATAGGTCTTCGTTAGAGTTGCTCAATATGTCTGAGGTTGTTGTTGAAAACTCAAAGATTACTATTAAGGGGCATGGAGCTCGAGGACTCTATTTTCAGGGAGGACTGTCAGATTATGAATATTTAGAGGGAGAGGTGCTTGCTAGGTTAGGGGATTTTCAGTTTAAGAAAAGCACTCTTCAAGTTCCAAATGGTACCGCTGTTTATGTTGATGATGCGAGGAGAGTTCCTGTTATTAGGGCATCAGAGAAATCACGTATCGTTGGTGATTTGTTGTTAGAAGCTAAGAATCACTCTGCCGTCGGGATTGAAGCTGATGCTTCTTTTCTTGTCGGCGGAACACGTGTTGATAGCAGTTCTCATGCCGAATTTGAGTTATCTAATGGATCGCAATGGACTGTAACACCACGGAAAAAATATAAAGATTCACAATCTACAGATTCATCCCTTCGTTTTATAAAGCTTACTGATAGCTCCATTTTTTTCAAAAAACCAGAAGATGGTCATTATCAGACACTTCATCTCGGAAAATTAGGTGAGAGCCACTCAGATGATGTTTACGTTGCTAAGGGGAATGCACGTATTGTTGTCAATGCGTCTTTGGAGACAAGGGGCCAAAACAAGGGGATAAAAGCTGATAAAATTTTAATGTATGGTGGTGTCGATGGAACCACAAAAGTGCATGTCGTAGAAGTCTCAGGAGATTCAGAAAAAAGAAAGAATCTGAGCAAAGATGAGCAAAGAGATAGTCAGAGTGTTTCACTTATTCAGGTTTATGGAAAAGCGACGCAAGATTCTTTTAAATTAGCCAATGGTTACGTAGCACTTAGAGGAGCACCTTATCGATATCGTCTTACAGCTTATGGTCCAAGTTCCTCGTTTGGGAAAGCAAAAGAGGAAAATAGACTGGTTGGACAAGAGTCGATTGAGAATTATGGAGATTTTTGGGATTTTCGTCTTGAAGCTGAATATATACAGCGTTCTTCTCAGTTGAAAAAGAAGGTTGTTCGTCGGCGCGTTTCTCGTTCTATTGGAACCGGTTCTGAGGATTTTGTTCTTTATCCTGATCTAGGTGTGAGAGCGGTTGTTCCACAAGTTCCAACTTATCTCTTCTTGCCAAATGCTTTGTTTCAGGCTGGTTTAATGGATCTTAACAGTCAAAACAAACAGGTGGGGGTCTTACGTACTATTCTTGGAGGACTTTCGAAAAAGAGCGAGAATCCGCCTTTTTTTGTATGGGGTTATGGTGGAAGACATCGTTATGTTTCAGATCTTTCTGTGCTTGAATATGGCTTTGGAGGCAATTTTAATTATAATGCTGTAGAGGTAGGTCTTCCGCTCTCAACTGTTGAGAGTATGCATCATTCTACAAGCTTTGGAATTATGGGGACTTATGGGAAAATGTCTCTACAACCTCAGGATGTTATCCAGAGTAAAGAAAATACGTTTGATAAATGGTCTGTTACGGCATATGGTAATATACAGCAGGATACGGGCTTTTATCTCAATGGTCTTCTTTCCTATGGTGTTTTTAAGGGTGATGTTATGACCCTTGAAAGGGGGAAGACGGCAACATTGAAGGGAAATCCTTTCAATGCTTCATTCGTTGGTGGTAAGACATTTATAACAGAGTATAAAGATCTTATTTTTGATCCGCAAGTTCAGGTTATTTATCAAAATCTGCAATTTGATAAGACATCGGATATTGATGGTTTTGATATTGAAATGGGAAAACTTCATCAATGGGTGATGCGTGTTGGTGGCCGTTTAACTAAGACACTTGCTGCTTCCAAAGCAGAGCGCGTTATTTCTTTCAATGGAAAGCTTCATTTTGTCCATGGTTTTGGAGGAAAGCAATTTGTGCATTTCAAAGATAAATTTCCGTTAGGAGCTTTTGGTTCTTCGCTAGAAGTAGGAGCTGGTTTTAATGCCAAATTATCTTCAAAATTTGCACTTCATGGAGATATAAATTATCAGCATAGACTGACAAAAGCAGGGTTTTCTGGAGCAAGTTTCTCGGCTGGTCTTCGTTACTTGTTTTGACAAAGGATGAGAGATCCTTTTCTCCGAAAGGCAGCAGGAAATGCTGCCTTTTTGTTTGTTAAAATCTCTTTTGTCTTCTCTACGGGTTCTTTTGTCTTGATGAAAAAGGGTGCAATCTAAGATTTTGGGGTGTGTGATTGAAAACGCTGTGTGAGTGTGTCTCTTTTTTTAAGAGGAAAAGGGTGGCCCCAACTGCTTGTGGAGGATTGTGCTGCTATTAGCTGTGATGGTTATTGCTATTTTCTTAAACAGAGATGTTGATGATACCACATTCACCGTTTTCGCTACCAAAGGCAAGATTGTGTCCCGTTTTATCCCAATTTAGCGCTGAAATAGCGCTTTTCCCGCAATCTTTTAGAAGAATTTCTTTTCTATCGTGAAAATGTGCACATAAAATCATTCCGTCATTAAAGCCTATTGCAACAATGTCTTCGCTTGGATGACAGGAAACGGTGCTGACCAGTGCATTGGCTCGCGTGCCCAGTTCTAGTGGTGCTTTACCCATGGGGCCATCTTTCGTATGAAAGGGCCAGACAATGGCTGCTGAGGCGCCTGATGTTGCGAGCCATTTTCCTTTTGCGCTCCAAGACCAGCTTTTGACCTTGCTTGGATAGCCACTCATGCGTAAATGTTGATTATCAGTAAGACGCCAGCCATGTAAGGCGTTTTCTTGCATGCTAGAAATCACATAGCGGTTGTCTGGTGAGAAGGTGACATCAAAGTGTGCCCCTTTCCATACCAGTGTGGTTGGAGGTGCTTGCGTGGAGAGCCAATGCAGGGTAACACCATTATAATGGGCAACGGCAAGGCGTAAACCCTTTGGAGCAAACGCAAGACCTTCTACACTGCGTTCATGCGTAAGTTCTTGTAGCCCATTACCGATATTTGCCACTGTTAAACGTGAGGAGGAATAAGCAAAAATTTTTCGTGGTCCAAAAGTAACCTTGTTTATCCATTTACCTTTTTGTTGCCCTAGGACTTCTGTATGACCATCTGCTGTTGTGTGACAGGCTTTTCCGTCTTCTCCACCAGTGATAATCGCTGTGTTATCGGAGGCAAAATGACTTGAAATTATTCCTTGGTGAATTTCAATGACTTGCGGGATTGGGTTTAAAAAAACAATGAGACCCTCTACTGAAACGAAAGTTGGTTTGTTGTCAATAAAACCGCAGGAGAGACAATAATTTTGAAGATTATAATGGGTGGTGCTTGGCATTATACCTCACTTATGCGCAATTTTCAAAACCAGTTTTCAATTTTTCGGCATCAAGGGTGCGGCCGATAAAAACAAGCCGGCTTTCCCGTTTTTCATCTTCACGCCATGGACGTTGATGCTGTCCCTCAAGAATCATGTGTATGCCTTGAATAACATAGCGATCATTATCTCCTTGAAAGGCAATAATTCCTTTTAAACGTAAAATATCAGGACCTTGTTGTTGCGTAATCTGTTGAATCCATGGAAAAAACTTTTCTGGTTGAAGCGTACCTGTTTTTAAACTTACAGAAGTAATTGTAATGTCGTGAATGGCGGATGGGTGGTGATGGTGATGATCATGATTGCAATCGGGACCACAGAGATGGTTGGCATGTTGGGGATCAAGAAAATGAGGATCACTCTCTAAAGTTCGTTGTAGATCAAAGGAACCAAGATTGAGAAGTTTCTCAAGAGGAATATTCGTGCGCTCTGTTGCATAAAGCACAGCTTGGGGATTAATCGCAAGAATAAGCGATTCAGCATGTGCACGTTCTTGTGCAGTGACAAGATCAATCTTATTTAAAAGAATGATATCAGAGAAGGCAATTTGATCTTCAGCTTCACGGCTCTTTTTAAGTTGAGAGGGGAGGTGTTTTGCATCAACCACCGCTATGACACTATCAAGAGCGGTCTTTTCTTGGACAGTATCATCCATGAAAAAAGTTTGTGCAACGGGAATAGGATCAGCAAGTCCTGTTGTCTCTATAATGATTGCATCAAAGCGGTGAGAGCGTTGTATGAGGCTTTCCAGAATACGAATAAGATCGCCGCGCACGGTACAGCAAACGCAGCCATTATTCATTTCATAAATTTCTTCGTCGGACTCCACGATAAGATCATTATCAATGCCAATTTCACCAAATTCATTGACAATAACTGCATAACGTTTGCCATGGTTTTCACTGAGAATGCGATTGAGAAGAGTGGTTTTTCCTGAGCCAAGATAACCTGTGAGAACTGTAACGGGAATTTTATGGGGCATATTTTGTTTTTTTTCCATGAGGGGTGCCTTTTATCGTAATGCGTTTATTTTAAATTGATTGATATCATCAAGTAAATCACGAAGCCCACAAAGGACATGAGAGAAAATTGCTTCACCCGCTTGAGCTGTTGCTTCCCTTGCATTGCCTGCTGCTCCCTGTTGGTTAAGGTCACGCATTGTCCATCCAAAGGCATGAGGACCATAAGCACGTAAATATCGATAATGGGCAATCATATCAGCTTGCTTATTGTGAAAATTTTTTGCCTTCTCCATTTGCACTTTTTCTGGTGCTAAATAAAGCATTAAGGAGGTTTCAATAAATCCTCCATGAATATCAAGATGTTGTTGAGAGGGTGCCATTAAACCTTGCGGGAGGCCAAAACGACTCCAGCTGGTTGCGACGGCAAGCATGGCAAAACGTCGCCGTAATTCGGTAATAACAATGTTCATTAAAGGTGAATTGCCTCCATGGGCGTTGAGAAGAAGAAAACGTTTAATACCCTTATGGTAGCAGTTTTCACCAATCTTTATCCAGCGTTCGATCGCGTCAGAAAAGCTGAGCGTTTTTGAGCCTGTAACATCCATATGTTCAACGGAATAGCCAATTTTTTCAACAGGTAAGAGCGTGATATCAAATTGCTCTCTTGTTTGTAAGGTGAGGGCTTTTGCAAAAGCTTCAGCAATAATCCAGTCGGTTTCAAAGGGGAGGTGTTTTCCGTGATATTCGTGGGCGCCCAAGGGTAAAAGAGCAAGAAAAGGCGTATCGGATACCATAAACTCATTATCCAAAAGAGAAGTCAAAAAAATGTAAAGTGATCAGAAATTGAAGGTATTTTCCTTAATTTTAATCTATCTCCGGAAAAAATGCAAACAAGAGTATTTTCATGCATCAGAGTTAGAAAAGAGAAAATGAGTGCTTTGTTACAAACAGTGAAGAGACACTTGAAACAATCTTTCAGTCTTTGCTGCAATATCGCTTTATCATTGTTTAAAGATGAGGTGTGTTTTGTGAAAATTGCCGATGAGACATCTGTTTTTGAAAAGCTAAGATTTGAGGATGATGAGCTTTATATTCTATTGACTCGTTTACAATTTTGCGACAGCTCTTGCGTTAAGAAGCTTCATAAGAAGCATTTTTATTGCTTTCTTCTCCGTGTTTTTATCCACACGCTCATCCCCCTTGTGATGTGCAAGGGGATGGTTTTAATTTCTTCACCATAGATAGGATTAAAATGAGAGACTCTTAACGATCTTCAGGATTTTCATTCAACAGGCAAAAGATTAATTATGATTATCAATCAATATCTTGCCTACTATAGAAGGCAAGTTTTCCTTTGAAAGGAAGGGGGCATGGGCGGCTGTTGCTATGAAAAAGAGAGTGATGAGAGAACTTAGATTTCAAATTAAAATTTTGCGAAGAGACTTTATGACATTTTATAGATGGTTGTATTAAAATGGTACAATGTTTTTTGATCCATACGACTTTTAAGAAGATCTTTGTCATTTTAGTAAATGACAAAGAAATTGAGAGAGTACGGTGGATTATTAAAGGAAGTTTAGTGAATGTGATGGGATTGAAGAGGTCTTTGCGTGTTCACTAAAAGAGATAATGATTTGGACGATTAAGATGCTTATAAGTATGGTTTTTTGTGAGGTAACCATTAAGAGAACAAACCAATTGGTTCTTTATAAAGAAAGCCATGTTTTAATTTAAAGGTGAAGGGGATCGACCATTTTGGTAGTGTATCTTTACCAGAATAAGGATAAAGAGTGCTGGTAAAGAAAGTAAAGATAAGGGAAGCATGTTTTTCTGCCCTTTACATTTATAGTGATCTTTGTTGCTTTATCATCGGGAATATTTTTTGTTTTATATCTCAAATGACTTAAGATGTGTTTAATTTTTTCTTTTATAAAAATAAATCTTCTTATTTTTTGATGACAAAACATAAATGAACAATATTCTTTATTTTTATTCGCTATAATTCTAAAACGTATAATAATTATTTCTTTTAATTTTTAGTCATTTATTTGATAAATTATTTTTTATGTTGCAAATTTGTATATTATGCTTTTTACTATTTACATTAAATACACAATGTATTATAATTTGTTCTGTAAATACGTAAATATATCATTTGTATAGAGCGATAAATAGATAAATTTTTGTTTTTATATCTGTAAGTATTCTTTCACTTTCTTCAGTGAAGTAAAAGAGGAGCAGAGAGGGCTGTAATTAAAGTATTTAGATCTCATATCTGTTTGTACATTCTAACAGGGTTTATTCTTCGTTTTGTACAAACTGTCGAGAGTTATGCGAACAGCACGAAGCTCGCTTTCAGGAAGGAGCACCTGTTGCTGCTATAGCAGCAACAGGAAAGAATGCAGGTATTGAGGCTATAAAGATGGCTGTTATTCGTGATGCTGAGGGGAAAGACGGATTTGCTTTTGGAAAAATATTTCTCTTTAAAGTGTTTTGGGGTGGTGTCGGTTTTATAATCTTTTTGTCTTCTTTACTAACGGGGGAATCTCATTGGTGCTGTAGCGTCCATTATAGGGTTATTTTTTTTATCACATAGGGTTGTTTTTATCGCTCATCGGAATTCCTCTCTTTTTGGTGTATTTTGTTGATCATTCGTGGAGAAAAGGTCTCTTTGGAGAAGCATTTGTACTGATCTGAAGAGAGGGATGAAATATATATGAGCTGTTCTATAGATATACGAGTGGAAGATTTAAAATCATTCAGGAGTTATTTTCAAAGGGTAGAGTCTGCTATTTTTTGCAGCTTATCATGATTTTATAAGTAAAAAGGTTGAGAAGAGTTCGTTTATAGACTTGTAGAGGAAAGACAATTCAGTAATGTGTCTTGTTTTGTACGAAGGCGTGCAATCCACTGATCCTCACGAATAGCGGTATTATGGACTGTAATGAGTTCATTTTTTTTGATTTCAGCGGTCACTGTTGCTTTTTCCAAAAGTCCACAGGGAATGGCTTGGTGCGTGCGCGCTTCTACCTTGTTCATGATCCAAGCACGATAAGTGTAAAGACCAATGAAATCCAATTGATCACCTGGGTGTAAATCTTTTTTAGCAACAGCACAAACTTCTGCTACTGGAGTGCTAAGGGGTACCATATCTTTTTTCCCATAAAGCATGATCCGTGCGCAAGTGAGGGGGACTTCCATTGCCGTTAAATGATAGGGACGATGAAAGGTAAAGTAAGGTCCCTGACCAATTTTTAAATCTTCCATCCGTTCGCGTAGACGTGGGTGTGCAATTTCTGCAATGACAAAAACACCTGGAGAAACGCCTTGACCTATCGAATAATCCACAACACCATATTTCTCTAAAATACCGCCATCTTGTTTGGGAATAAGTACTTTGCTTAAATCTTGGAGTGCTGTTTGTGGTCCATGCATTCCTGGGCAGTCGGGAAGGAGTCCCGTTGCATTGGCAATGGCTGCCATTTCAACCATTGTTTTGGAACCATCAATAAATTCAACGAGCATACGCACATTCATATTGCGTTGTGATGCTTCTTCTTCATAAGTATCAGGTGTGGCATCAAAAATAAGAGGATTGTTTTTACCTTTTCCAGCTGCAACGATCTTATGTCCAAGGGCTGAAACAAATTCAATGAGCTCCATGCAAGATGTTGGTTCATCACCGGCACCAAGTGTATACACAAGGCCTCGTTTTTCTGCTTCATGTTTTAGATAAGCGCCAATTGTAACATCGGTTTCAACATTCATGGTGACAAGATGTTTGTTGTTTTCAAATGTTTTAAAACCAATTTCTGCACCAGCTTCAGGATAGCCTGTTGCATCGACGATAATATCGATTTGTTCATGACGTAAAATAAGGTCAATATCATCTGTGGCGGCAATTAAACCTTTCTCAATGGTTTGCGTTAAGGCATTGGCATTTTCAATTTCGCGTACGTGGCCATCTTCTCCGTAGGCTAACAGAGCGGCATCAAAAATACGTGATGGTGTTCGGGTGGCAACAGCCGCAATTGTTATGCCATCCATATGAGCGACAGTTGAGAGCAAATCTGTTCCCATTTCACCACAACCAATGAGTCCAATACGGATAGGCTGGTGATTTTCTGCACGCTGTTTTAAATCACGTGCTAAACCTGTTAGGCTGACATTGCTTGCCATTATTTCTTCTCATTTAAAAACTACCGTGTTAGGGGGTGTTTTTATTTAAAGCGCATTTACTTTTAAAGCAATGAATCTTTTATTATTGATGCTCTAATTAATGGGTTTTATAAAAGCAAGAGCGGTGGGGTACTTTTGTCAAATAAAACAGGAATAGCGTTATGCAGCAAAAAATAGCAGTCCAAGATGTCGTCAATTTTATTGGGAAAGAAATGGGATTCTCTTCATGGCGCCTTGTTACGCAGGATATGATTAACCAATTTGCGACTGCAACAGATGATCATCAATGGATACATGTTGATGAGGAAAGAGCAAAAAAAACCCCTTTTGGTGGTACGATTGCTCATGGCTTTTTAACGTTATCGCTTTTGTCTACGCTGGCTTATGAGGCTCTTCCAGAGTTGGAAGGGGCAACTATGGGCATTAATTATGGTTTTGATAAAGTGCGTTTTATGAGTCCTGTGAAGACAGGCGCACGGATACGCGCTCGTTTTGTTTTAAATGATGCCGAAATTCGTCCTTCTGGTCGCGTTGTTTTTCACTATGGTGTAACGGTAGAAATTGAACAGTTAAAAAGGCCTGCTCTCACCGCACAGTGGCTTATTGTGGCTATGGTTGGTGAGAAGGACGCAAACCTGTAAAGTGCTTTAATGCTTTGTTTTATCAAGTTTTTGCACAATTTTATCCGAGGACCATTGGGTGACGACATTGAGAATGATCAAAAGGATGATGACGCTTGTCATGATGGGGGTATTATAACGTTGATAGCCATAGCGGATCGCCATATCCCCTAAACCTCCTCCGCCAAGATATCCAGCAAGTGAAGTGGCTCCGATAAGAGAAATAATCATCACTGTAAAGCCTGTGATTAGGCTAGGGAGTGCTTCAGGAATGAGAACATGCCTAATAATTTGAAGACGACTTGCCCCCATAGAACGGACCGCTTCAATGAGGCCATTTTCAACGGTTTTAAAGGAGAGTTCTGCCATTCGTGCATAAAAAGGAATAGCTGAAATAGTAAGGACAAAGATGACAGCAGGCATGCCTACACCTCTTCCTACAACCATCCGTGTAAGTGGGAGGAGGTAAAATGCAAGGATGATAAACGGAATGGCACGAAGACTATCAATAATAATACTCAAAGGGCGATTGATGAGACAGGAAGCAAAAATCCCTCCACGTGTTGTGGTATAAAGAAGAAGACCAAGGGGAAGTCCTATAATGAGGGCCATAAAAGAAGCACTTATTGTCATCAAGAGTGTATCAAAAAGGGCTTTGAAGAGTTCATGAGAGAGAATATTAAACATAACCTAAAACCTCGCAATAGCGCCCTTTTTCAGTCAACCATTTAACGGCTTTTTCTAACGCTTCTTTATCTTGGCTTGGAAGACCTAAGAATAAACGACCGATGGTTTCGCCTTGAACTGTATCAATACCACCATGGAGAATACGTGCTCTTAAACCGATTGCATCTTCTAGAAGATGGAGAAAAGGTTGTTGGGCAATTTCACCGGCAATATTAATTTCAATGACAGCTTCGTGACCGATCGGTTTAAGATTTTTTGCAAATTTTTCAGGAAGTTGTGGAGTAACGAGTTTGAGCATGGCAATGGTTGTTTCTTCTTGTGGTGATGTGAAAATATCTTTCACAAGTCCTTCTTCCACAATGCGTCCTTGATTGAGGACAACAACGCGATGTGCAATGGTGCGCACAACTTCCATTTCGTGAGTAATGAGCACAATCGTAAGATTGAGGCGGTTATTAATATCAGCAAGAAGTTCTAAAATGGATTGTGTTGTTTCAGGATCAAGAGCAGAGGTTGCTTCATCTGATAATAATATTTTGGGATTATCGGCGAGAGACCGTGCAATCCCAACACGTTGTTTTTGTCCCCCTGAAAGTTCCGCTGGATAACAGTATTCTTTACCAGATAATCCTACGAGTTCAATAAGTTCAAGAGCACGTTTATGGCGTTGTTTTTTGTTTATCCCTTTCAATGTAAGGGGTAATGCAATGTTATCAAGGATATTTTTTGATGACAAAAGATTGAAATGTTGAAAAATCATACCAATACGTTGACGGTAAGAGGCCCATTGCGTCTCTGATAAATTTGAAATATTTATTCCTTCAAAAAAGATGTTTCCTGAGTCAATTTTTTCTAATCCATTGAGACAGCGAATAAGTGTTGATTTTCCTGCTCCACTGCGTCCGATAATGCCAAGGATTTCACCGGCATGGATATTGAGAGATAAATTATCAACTGCTGGAAAGCCAGCCGTGTTGCTATAACAACGGCTGACATTCTTTAAGGAGATCAGAGAGGGTTTTTCCATTCATCACTACCAAACTACTTGGCATAATTACCAAATTACTGGGCACAATTACCAAAATATTCAGCGCAATTACCAAGATGTTTGGGCAGCTGGCCCAAAGATTTCTTTGATTTTTGCACGGACAGGTTCACTGTTGTAAGCAGTAACTAATTTTTTGACCCATGGCTCATCTTTTTCAGAAGTTCGTACGACGATAATATTATTGTAAGGGTTATTTTCCGCTTTTTCCCATGCAATAGCATCTTTTTCTAAACTTAATCCAGAGACCAAAGCCCAGTTTGTGTTTACAACCGCAATGTCAAAATCATTGAGTGCTCGCCCTAACATACCGGCGTCTAATTCACGAATTTGCAAGTTTTTAGGGTTTTCAACAATATCAAGTGGTGTTGCAAGAATATCATGAGGATCTTTTAACTTAATAAGATCTAGAGAGTTGAGAAGAAGTAAAGCTCTTCCCCCATTTGATGGGTCATTAGGAATGCCAACATGGGCTCCATCATGGAGCTCTTTTAGCTCTTTTATTTTGTGAGAATAGACACCAATTGGGGCAATAAATGTATATCCAACAACGGAAAGTTTGTAACCCCGCTGTTCAATTTGATTATTAAGATAAGGCGTGTGTTGGAAAGCATTTGCATCAATATCCCCTGCATTGACGGCGTCGTTTGGCAGAGTGTAATCAGAAAAATAAACAAGTTCAATATTTAACCCTGCTTTTTTTGCTTGTTCGGCAGCAACTTTCCAAACAGTTGCCTCATGTCCTTCCATGACACCGAGTTTGATGTTGGATTTATCTGCTGCCATCGAAAAGCTTGGAGACAAAAAGAGTACAAAGAGAGAAAGGAGTAATCCAAGTGTGGTACTCCAAGACAATTTCTTTAATATCATGTGTTTTTGCCTTTCTTTTCCAAGATTTTTTTGAGGAAAGATTTAATATACTGCTACTTTAGAGGAATTTAAGACTATAAAAGCTTTATAGAATATTCAATCGTTTTTATGCAAAAAAGAATATTATTTTCCTCTACCGTAAGCATTTTTAAGAAAAGACATTATTTTCTGGAAGCTCTTCTCTAAAATTCAGGCAACAAATTCTTGTATCGTAATCCTTTGTTGGGGGAACCAAAGGCGGTTTCAAAACTTCTTTACATGAAGGTTGGCTGAATAGCTCAGCGATCAGATAACGTTTTAGCAGTAAATCCACGAGGTAAATGGAGAATATTGCACAATCAAGACAAGAGCCCGTGTGTGTAAAAGCGATAGAGGATAAAGCTAAGAGAGTTTTTCTCAAAATGGAGTGGATTTTTAAGAAGACTAAGAATTGATCTCCACTTGACTTAAACACGGCAAATTTTTGTGAAGGCGAATATTTTGCCTTTTATATTCTGGAGAGGAAAAAATAATGTTTAAAAAGAAATTTTTATTAACCACCATGCGTTTATTGCCTTTTGGTGGGGTTTTATTAGCTTTAAGTGGATCAGGGCTAGCAATGGCTGCTCCTCATGCGGCGATTGGAACAGTTGCACGTGTAGAAAAAAGTCAGATGGTTTTACGTGCAGGCCCAGCTAAAACTTATAAAGCTATCGCAACCGTTCCAATGGGAGCAAAAGTACAGATTAACGGTTGTCTCTCCAATAAAGCTTGGTGTTCTCTTCGTTATAATGGAAGAGTTGGTTGGGCGTCTGCACGTTATGTCAATGTTAATAATGTTCCTGTGATTTCTTTTCCAAATATGCATGCAAAAGCAAATTCCATGGTAAAAGCACAAAAGAAACAAGGAAAGCAGACTGTTTTGAGACCTAAAACTCTTACGCTGCCTCAGAAAATACGTAAAAATATGCAAGAAATGTATAGAACCGATATGATTATTGATTCCACAGGTGTTAAAAAAAGGGATGAACGAACAATTTTGAATCCATCCCCAAAGGCACAGGGGGTATCGGTAGAGCACGTGAACGCGTACAACCCTTTTTTTCCGGATGATGTCAATTACAAAAATTTTGAACGAAATGAAACGCGTTACCGTATTGTAACCTATCCTTCTCCATAAAGATAAAGTAAAGTTCATTGTTATTGGGGTGACAAAATACAGCAGCATGAAGCAAAAAAACGCTTTGTGCTGCGTACTTGTCGATAATTTGGCACTAAACACGTCACGATGAAGCACTTATGCTTCACCGCGCTTGGTGCCTTTTCAAAATCAACATGAATAGGCTTCAGTTTTTTTGTTTAGGCTGCTTTTTTGGGTTTTATCAAATTACGAAAAATGAGTAATTCAGCAATTTGAATTGCATTCAATGCTGCCCCCTTTCTTAAATTGTCGGCGACAACCCAGAAAACCAAACCATTTTCAACAGTGATATCTTCACGGATACGGCTAATAAAGGTGTCATCTTCACCAGTGCTTTCATAGGGCGTTGTATAACCACCATCTTCGTGTTTATCGATAACTTGGCAACCTGGTGCATCGCGTAGAAGTGCTTGTGCTTCATGGGCGCTTAGTGGTTTTTCAAATTCAACATGAACAGCTTCAGCATGACCGATAAAGACAGGAACGCGAACAGCTGTTGCTGTTAATTTTATTTTAGGGTCAAGAATTTTCTTCGTCTCAACCGTCATTTTCCATTCTTCTTTCGTATAACCATCTTCCATGAAAACATCGATATGAGGAATGACATTAAAGGCAATGCGTTTGGTAAATTTTTTTGATGAGATGGGATCTGCAACAAAAACAGCGCGTGATTGTTCGAAGAGTTCATCCATCCCTTCTTTTCCAGCTCCAGAAACCGATTGATAAGTGGATAAAACAACACGTTTAATGATTGCTGCATCGTGGAGAGGTTTTAATGCTAAAACAAGTTGAATTGTTGAACAATTAGGGTTTGCTATAATATTACGCTTGGAAAATGCATCAATTGCTTGGGCATTTACTTCAGGCACAATTAATGGGACATTGGAATCATAGCGCCAAGTCGATGAATTGTCGATGACCACACATCCGGCGGCAGCAATTTTAGGGGCATATTCTTTGGAAATAGCCCCGCCCGCAGACATAAGGCAAAGATCCGTGTCAGAAAAATCATAACTATCAAGTGCTTTTACTTTTAAAGTTTTATCACCATAAGACACATTTTGTCCTAAGGAGCGTCGTGATGCCAAAGGAACAATTTCATGAGCAGGAAAACCACGCTCTTCTAGAATTGTAAGCATTTCACGACCAACATTTCCAGTTGCGCCAACAATTGCAACTTTAAAACTCATTTGTCCATACTCCTGTCTTTCTTCATTCTTCTTCCCTAGGCGAACCCTATGAGAGGGCAAGTTGTCCAGGAATATTCAATCATATTGTTGATTTCAGAGGTTTCATTTTTGTGTACATCCATTTGAACCTACAAAGAGTACGAGTCGGTTCATTTGTTAATGTATTCTCCTCTTGGTCGTTAAGGGTTAAGAAAGCTTGAATGTTTTATGCCAAGCCATATAAACTTCTTCTTGACAGCGCTTCAATCTAATGAAGTGCTTATCTTCTGTCAATTGTTTCCCTTGCAATGTTTGCATTTTACAAAGATTGCGTCACGCATTGTATTGGTGCGTTTTTTTCATTCATTGATTTAAGTTTTCTTCCGCAGATCCAAAGGAATTAAGTATCATTGCTGCTTTTTACTTCGTGGCACTCCTTTTCATGTAATAAGTTCAGTTATAAATCAGTTATAAAGATGTTCATTTAAGAAATGCTCACTAAAATTATGAAAAATATGGTTCTTTCACGTTAAATCAGAAACCAATCGCAAGATTGCCTTTTGTTTTTCAGGGTTGAGGACTCTGAAAGTTTTTAAAAGCTGATATTCGGTTTTGCTCGTTATTCTTTCATCATGGTGGTATGTGCCATCTTGTTGTGTTGCGATATCTGCGTAAAAGAAGGAAATGGGAACCTCTAGAATATGAGCAATTTCTTGTAAGCGTCCTGCTCCCACACGGTTCAAGCCTTTTTCATATTTCTGGATTTGTTGAAATGTTATGCCTAAATGATTGCCTAATTGTTTTTGAGAAAGCCCTAGGATGTTTCTTCTGAAGCGAATTTTTTGGCCTATAGAAATATCATTAAAATGTGGATTTTTAGCTTGCACTTTGTCCCCCACCGGGTGCGAGCGCCCTCGCATTAGTATTCCGGGGTCTGGAAGAACTGAACTCGAATCAGCCTCTTGCTTTTAGTGCTTAAAGCACTTGGACATAACAAGAGCCCCCGGAATTTCCGGGATACCCGCCAAGCGGGTTCATTTTTATGTTCGAGTTTTTCAGGCTTCCAGACCCTATTGATCGCTGCGTATACGACCAAAACCACTGGTTGAATTCATAGGGTAATTTCCTGAGATCGTCAATCACAATGAAGATACGTTGGCTTTATTGGTTTGTCTCAACTTAAAGTGCAACCGCTGTAACGTAGGATTGCTGTTTTAAAGGGATTTTAGTCAATTTTTTTCATTAAAAAGGATTTACGAAAACAAAACGGTCATTGTACCTTCAGAAAGATTATGGGTAGTGGCATGGATCATAAAATGATCTCTCACCTTATCCTGTTTCCTATCAATTTGCTCTATTTTTGGTCGACATATTGATTTCATAGGAGCCTTCATTTGACTCTTATTGGTTCTATATAAATTTTAACTCTTATGAATTTCATTATTTTTTTATGTTCTCTTCAGTATTAGGAGGATCTTCCTTTGCTTTCAGAAATAAAAAATCTTTAATATTAATGGATTAGTCTGTTGTTTATGAACCGTCTTGGAGTAGGTGAAACGTTGGGCGTTGGTAGAAAGAATGATGGTATCAACATGTTACCAAATTACTTTTTTAGAACGAGCAAATATTGAGAAAACAAAGTTAAACAAGAATCCCGCTTGATGAAGAAGGGATTGAGAACAGGTTTCTACAAAAATTGAATGAAAATTGTCTATTTTTTATACGTTGCTTTTTCACGGTCCTTTAAAGGACGCGCTTCTGAGGTAAGCATAATCGGAATACCGTCACGAATAGGATAGGCAAGATTTGCTTTGAAGGAAATTAATTCTTGCGTTTCTCGGTTTAAAGAGAGTGTGCCGCCTGTGATTGGGCAGACCAGTAATTCAAGCATTTTAGGATCTGTGGTCATTTTTTTCATGTTTGAGCACTCATTAGTTTAAATGGTAATTTGACCCTATTTGTTTCATAAGAGAGCGCTCTGTTAAAGCAAGTAGAGTTTGGGCGCGGATGCCAATATCGGAAGCCTCTAATAGAGCTTGTTTTTCTGCTGGTGTAAAGGGGATAAGAGCTGAAAAAGCATTAACCAAGAGAGGCGTTGGTGCTTGTATGATACTGTCCCAATTGTATTCTATTTCATGGATGGTAAGATATTTTTCAACAATGTCGAGAAGGTTTTCTCGATTAATATTTTCTGTAATTTCAGGTTCTTCTAAATCTTTTATGTTGGATCGAATGAGAGCAGTTCGATAGGGTTTTGTATCTACCAATTCTTGTTCTAAGGTGAAGCGGCAAACACCTTGTAAGATAATGAAAAGATGCCCATTTCCCATTTCATTGTAGTTTGTAATGCGTCCTATACAGCCTATTTTGTAAAGCGGGCTGGAGAAACGATCTGTCTGTGATGAAAGTGGCTGAATGATGCCTAATAAACGATTGGATACCATAACATTTTCCACCATTTCGAGTGTCTCTGGTTCAAAAATGTTGAGTGATAAAAAACCACCTGGCAGTAAAAGTGCTCCTTCTAAAGGAAAAAGAGCAATTTGCTTCGGTAGATCATTTTCGCAGTTGTAATGGACATTGCCCGCTTTCATGAGTATCTTGTAACCTTTGTTTGTTGAAGTTTGGTATGTAAATAGCCGTAATTTATGACACTATTGAGAGACCAAAAAATTGAGAGAGAAAAAATAAACCCTTTATGCGTTTAAAATGATTATAAAATATTTGAAATCTTTCCTTAATTAAAAGATGTAAAACTCCGTGGTGAGGGTTATAGTTGCACAAGAGGGATACTGCTTTATGATCCTTTTGAGTGCGTGATATTTTGCACTTTTTCAAGTTGTAGCTTTATTTACGGTCTTTGATGTAATTCTTCTTATTTCCTGAAGAGTGGCTATCTACGATTTTCATAATACTCAAAAGATCCTCATTATAAATCTTTTAAAACAGCCTATGCAAGTTAAAAAATGAGAGTACATTCATCACTTTACTGATGACAGTGTAACAAAGATAGACTATAGGTGAAAATATGCCGGAAAGGACGTTGTCGTTTCTTTCATTCTTTTGCGGGAGAGTGCAGATTGCGAACTTTCGCATCTGCCGCCGAAGGGGAAAATAGCCCATAATCTCTCAGGCTCTAAGGACCGTAAAAGGACAAAGGCAGATCTGGAAAGTCGGGAAGGTCCGCGCCGAAGGTGTAAGCGAAAGGTCTTTTCGCGAGTCTCTCAGGTTTGTAACAGAAGGGTGCAGAGGCAGCCATATTGTGTGGCTGTTCGTGCGACTTTGGAGATATTATGGGTACATTACAAGAATTTGAAACATCTTCTTTAAAAACACTTCCTTTACAGCAATTACATGAAAAAGCAGGAGCCAAATTTGGTGCTTTTGCCGGTTGGCAAATGCCTTTGACTTACCCTCTTGGGGTTATGAAAGAGCATCTTCATACACGGGCGCATGCAGGGCTTTTTGATATTTCTCATATGAAATTAATAGCCGTTGAGGGGACACAAGCAGTGGAATTTTTATCCTATGCTTTTCCTGTTAATGCCGCGTTGTTAAAAATTGGTCACTCTCGGTATAATTATTTGCTCAATGAGCAGGCTGGGATTCTTGATGACCTCATCATTACCCGTTTGGCAGAGTGTCGTTTTATGCTGGTCGCCAATGCTGGCAATGCGCAGGCTGATCTTGCGGAGCTTGAGAAGCGTGCTGTTGGTTTTGAGTGTCAAGTCATCGCTCTTGAAAGAGTGCTGCTTGCTTTGCAAGGTCCAGAAGCAGCAGCGGTTATGGTTGATGCTGGGGTGCCTGGTAATGAACTGTTGTTTATGCAAGGATTTGAGCCACAACAAGATTGGTTTATAACGCGTTCTGGTTATACGGGAGAAGATGGTTTTGAAATTGCTCTCCCCATAGAGCAAGCGCATGCATTGGCTGAAAAATTTCTGAGTGATTCTCGTGTCGAGTGGGTTGGTCTTGCCGCACGCGATAGCCTTCGGTTAGAAGCAGGTTTGTGCTTACATGGCAATGATATTACAGCTGAAACAACACCTATTGATGCAGCATTGACATGGGCTGTTCCTAAAGCCGTTCGAGAAAAAGCACAATTTTATGGGGCAAAGGCTTTTCTTGAAGCCCTTGAGAGAGGACCTAAGCGTTGTCGTGTTGGATTAAAACCACAAACGCGTCAACCTGTTCGTGCAGGGGCTGTGCTTTTCGATCATGAGGGTCATCAGATTGGGGTGGTAACGTCAGGTGGTTTTGGTCCTTCTTTTGATGGTCCTGTAGCGATGGGTTATGTTCCTGTTGAGTCCAAAGTTGAGGGAACAGAAGTCTTTACAGAGCTGCGTGGCAAAAAGATTGCACTGTCTGTTCATTCACTTCCTTTTGTTGAACAACGTTATTTTAAAGGATAATTTTCTATGTCTAAAACTTATTTTACACAAGATCACGAATGGCTCAGTGTTGAAGGACAAGTCGTTACTGTTGGGATTACACATTATGCTCAAGAACAGTTGGGAGATTTGGTTTTTGTTGATTTGCCAAAAGAGGGAACGCTCCTTTCTAAAGGAGATGCTGCTGCTGTTGTGGAATCGGTTAAAGCGGCTTCAGATGTTTATGCGCCTCTTGATGGTGAAGTTGTCGAAAAAAATGAGGCTTTGGCAGATAATCCTGAATTAGTGAATCAAAAAGCTGAAAAAGAAGGTTGGCTCTGGAAAATGACATTGCAGGATGAATCGCAACTTGAAGGGTTGCTCGATGAGACTGCTTATAAAGCACTGATTGGATGAGTGCCATGTTAGAGCGTCATTTTTTTTCTCGCCATATTGGGCTTCGCCCCGATGAAACACAAAAAATGCTTGATGTTTTAGGGGTTGATTGTCTTGATACACTCGTTTCTCAAGCTGTCCCCCATTCTATCCATTTAGGACGTTCACTTGATCTCCCAGAGGCAGCAAGTGAAGGGCAAGCTTTGGAAGAGCTCTCCAAGATGATGGGGCGTAATCATGTACATAAAAGTTTTATTGGGCAGGGATACCATGGAACTTTTGTGCCTCCAGTTATTTTGCGAAATCTTTTTGAAAATCCAGCTTGGTATACTGCTTATACACCCTATCAAGCAGAAATTAGCCAAGGCCGTTTAGAACTTTTATTTTATTTTCAGACATTGGTGAGTGAACTCACGGGTTTACCTGTTGCGGCTGCTTCACTGCTCGATGAAGCAACGGCTTTAGCTGAAGCTCATGCGGTAGCGGTACGCTTTGCACGTGAGAAAAAAACAAAGATTTCTCTTCAGAGTCTTTTACATCCCCAGACTTTGAGTGTTGTACAAACGCGCGCTGAAACGCAAGGGATTCAGATTAATCAGGGTGGTAGAATTTGTTCTGATACAGCTGCAATTGTTTTATCTTGGCCAGATACAAAAGGCTTTTTTCACGATTATAGTGAAGTTATTAAAGAAGCAAAGGAAAAAGGAGCACTGGTGATTGTTGTTGCCGATCCTTTGGCACTGACCCTTATGGCACCACCTGCACAATGGGGGGCAGATATTGTTGTTGGCTCTATGCAACGTTATGGAGTTCCAATGGGCTTTGGTGGTCCACATGCTGGTTATCTTGCGGTCAGTGATGCGTTAACGCGCCTCATTCCAGGGCGGATTGTTGGACAATCCGTTGATACAAAAGGGCGCATTGGTTTTCGCTTAGCGTTGCAAACACGTGAACAACATATTAGACGCGATAAAGCGACGTCGAATATTTGTACAGCACAAGCTCTGTTGGCAAATATGGCAACAGCTTATGCTGTTTGGCATGGTCCACAAGGCTTACGGGAAATTGCCCAACGGGTTCATCGTTTAACATGCCGTTTTGTTGCTGGTTTAGAAGCAGCAGGGGTTCATGTTGAAGGGGAAAAGTTTTTTGATTGTGTAAGCATTTTTGTTAAGGGAAAAGCTCAAGAGATTGCGCGTCAAGCAAAAGCTGGTGGGCGTCTTGTTCGTCTTTTGGATGATGACAGAATTGCGATTAATTTTGATGAGTTGTCGACAGAAGAAGATGCTGGTGCTTTGGCAGAGCTTTTTGGTGCACAATTGGTTGATCAAGTTTTTTCACGACTTTTAGGGAAAGGGCGTGATAGCGCTTTTCTTTCACAGCCCTTTTTTCATGCAGTTCATTCAGAGACAGATATGATGCGCTTTTTGCGTCGTTTGTCAGATAAGGATTTGGCATTGGATCGGGCAATGATTCCGCTTGGTTCTTGCACAATGAAGCTTAATGCGGCCGCGGAATTGATGCCTGTTAGTTGGCCTACTATAGCCAATATCCATCCTTTCGTTTCGAGAGAGGATGCAATGGGCTATAGGGAAATGATTCATCAACTGAATGCGTGGTTGTGTGAAATTACAGGATTTGCGCAAGTTTCTTTCCAGCCAAATTCTGGTGCTCAAGGTGAATATGCAGGGCTTTTGGCAATCCGCCGATATCACCAGTCGCGAGGGGAACATCAACGCACACTTTGCCTTATTCCCGCTTCAGCACATGGTACTAATCCGGCTTCTGCTCATATGGCGGGGATGGAAGTCATTGTGGTGAAATGTTTGAGTGATGGCGATGTTGATATTGATGATCTCAAAATGAAAGCACAATTGCATAAAGATCGTTTAGCAGCTCTTATGATAACCTATCCTTCAACCCATGGTGTTTATGAGGAAAGTATTAAGGATATTTGCGCTGTTATCCATGAAAATGGCGGACAAGTTTATTTTGATGGTGCTAATTTGAATGCGCTGGTTGGGCTTGCTCGTCCGGCGGATATTGGAGCGGATGTTTGTCATATGAACCTCCACAAAACCTTTGCTATTCCCCATGGTGGTGGTGGTCCTGGTGTGGGGCCGATTGGAGTGGCTGAACATCTCAAACCCTTTTTACCAGGTCATGAGCAAGAGGGGACAATGTATGCAGTTTCGGCTGCTCCTTATGGAAGTGCCTCTATTCTTGTTATTACGTGGATGTATATTCGAATGATGGGCGCTGATGGATTGAAACATGCAACACAAACAGCAATTTTGAATGCTAATTATATTGCGGCGCGCCTTTCAAAGGCTTATTCTATTCTTTATCGAGGGAAGCATGGACGTGTTGCTCATGAATGTATTGTCGATACCCGCATCTTGAAAGATCAGTATGGGATCAGTGTTGATGATATTGCAAAACGCTTGATTGATTACGGGTTTCATGCACCGACAATGTCTTTTCCTGTTCCTGGTACTTTGATGATTGAGCCAACAGAATCAGAACCAAAAGTAGAGATTGATCGTTTTTGTGATGCTTTGCTCTTGATTGCTGAAGAAGCTAAAAAAGTTGGTGAGGGTATTTGGCCAAAAGGGGATAATCCGTTGGTTAATGCACCACATACATTGGTCGATACGCTTGATGATACTTGGGCACGGCCTTATTTGCGACAAGAAGCTGCTTTCCCTCATTCTTCTCTTGATCCAGCAAATAAATATTGGCCTCCTGTTTCCCGTATTGATAATGTTGCGGGAGATAGAATGCTCATTTGTTCTTGTCCACCCTTGGGAAATACGTATTAAATTTGTTTATCAAAGTAACGAAAAAAGCCTACACATTCTGTGTGGGCTTTTATTATTGGCTGATGTTTGTTTCTCTGAGCTTCTCTTTGTTTTATTCGTTATATCCTTAAAAAATTAGATAATATTTGCGCTCTTTGTGTTTCTCATTTCATTATTTCTAAGTATAATATTTGACTGAATAAATAGAATGTTATGTTGGCATCGGAGGTGTATATTTGTCCATCGTGAAGGTCTTCTGTAGAAGGGCGTCCAATATCATTTTTTTAAATGATGATTGCAATCACTTTTTTTAAAGCGTTCTAAATGTAAATGCGTTTATAGCGTGAACCTAGAGAAGTCAGAATTTCGTTCGGAAGGGTGCAGGCATCGGTCGATAGTTTTTCAAGTGTTTGATGTGTTCCAATCAGTTCTACCCAATCACCTCTTTGAGGTTTTTTATTAAGATCAGTAGCATCAACAATGATGGAATCCATAGAAATGCGTCCAACGATGGGGAGTTTGTTTCCGTTAAAATAAACGCTTCCTTTATTAGAAAGAATGCGGGGCAAGCCATCAGCATAGCCGATCGAAAGAGTTATAAGCGTGCTTGGTCTGGTTGTCATGAAGGTTTCTCCATAACCGACAGGGAATCCCGCCTCAACAGAGCGGCTTTGAAGGACTTGGGCTTCAAGTTTTAAAACAGGTTTAAGAGGTGTTGGGCGTTTTCCACGCGGATCACTTCCGTAAAGTGCAATGCCTGGGCGAACAAGGTCAAAATAAAAATCCTTCCCAAGAAAAATACCTCCAGAATTAGCAAAGGAAACTTTGCAAGCAGGTAATTGCGCAAGGATGGCTTTGAAAGTAGCCAATTGTCTATAATTGGATGAATGTGTGTCATCCTCTCCATTAGCGAGATGACTGAGAATATACTTTATTTCTGCTTTTTCAAAAATCGTAGGTTGTTTGATGAGCTTTTGTATTTCTTTTTTATCAAGGCCTAAACGATTCATATTGGTATCAATTTGAACAATTGCAGGAAATCTTTTATCCTTTTTTTGACAGAGTGTTTGCCAGTCTTCGAGTGCATTCCAAGAATTAAGAACAGGGATAATTCCCGCTTCAGCTATTAGCTCTTCAGTATTATGTGGAACCCCATTGAGAACAATAATCATGACGTCTGTTGGTAAAATGGTTTTTAAGTGCAGCGCTTCTTCAATTTTGGCTACAAAAAAAGTGTTGCACCCCGCCTGATGAAGTGCAGGAGCAATTTTGTTAATACCCAACCCATAGGCATTTGCTTTTACAACCGCAGAGCATTCAATGGGAAAAACACGTTGGGCTAAAGTTATATAGTTTGCAACAATAGCACTCACATTAATGGTTGCTACAGCTGTATAAGGAAGCAATGCGTTCGCTTCATCATTAACGGATTTGTTCATTTTAAAATCCTATTTCGAGTCAATGAGACAAAAAGTTCCCTTTGATTATTTCATATAGGTTTTTATGATAGAGGGAAAGGGGATGCAGACTGTTTGTTAATGTTAAAATCATGAGCAGTTCATCCTGGATTATCTGCCGTTAAAGCAATCTTTTGCTATAAAATACCTATTCTGGTGACAAGAAACTTCTTCTTTTTATGGGTGTGGATACATGAGCCTCACAAAATTGTTAGAATTAGAAGAAGAGATATTTTTGTTTTTTACGTATTTTCTCTCGTTGAGGTCTATTAAAAGATAAAGGCTGATCTATAGAATTGTATCATTCTTTCATAATGAAATTAAATTCTTTTGGGAAGATTGAGTGTAAAATGCAATTTTAACAGAATCAGTTCTATGGTAAATGAAGGGGGAATTGATTGTGTGTTCTAAAGTCAAAAAATATTATGCGTTTTTAATTGTTTTTAGTGCGCTCACCAAGTTATGCCGTTGCTTCTGGTGGAATTGTTGCGGTTCAACAGGTATGGCTCACTTATTCAGAATTTAACCACTTATCTTTCTTTCAGAAGATTGGTAAGGAGAGTGGGGCATATTCCCGCTATTTCTAGGCAAATCAGTTTTTCTTTAAAAACGGGGATGTTGAGTCTATTGATTTACAAAATAATGGAGAGGTTCATTTTTTAAGTCTTCTCTTTAGAAGATTGTTGGTTAAAAGAGTGGAGAGTGCCGTATTTCAGTCATGAAGGCTCTGAGGTGTCGTGTGATCTTAAAATGCCTTAGAAAATGGAGCATCAGTGTAATTAGATATTTCAGAAATTGAAAGCATGGTTACTGGTCGTATAACAGATTAAACAATGCTACAAAAATGATAAATGGGTGTTATTGAAGTTCCAAAAACAGAGGGTAAGTTTTATAATTCTCTGGGGTTTGTTGAAGAATATATTCAAGGGGCTAATTAGCTTTCATCTTGTTTTGTGATGGGTGCGCAGCGTTCAATCTTTAGAACCCCTATAGGTGATAACAAAATAAAAGCGCAGCAAAATACTTACACTTACGGAAATTGAGATGATCCTTATGTGGTTCAAGCTTCCTGTGATAAGAATTCTTGCATTAATACTGTGAGTGATCTTAAAGGAATACCGTCACCTCATACACCTCAAGTACCTTTGATAAATGAGAAAAATTTGAGTGTGCAAACTATTTCTGATGTATTGAAAGCAGTCAATTTGGTTGTTATTCGTTCTCGAGATGGTTATTGGGCATCCAATATTTACTTTCCTCAGCCCAGTTCGTTTGAGTGGAAATCAAATTTCGTTGATCACCACTCTAGCTACGGATTATCCCTTCATGTCAATAACAGTGTGACGAAAGTTAGTAAGGGAACACAAATAATGTATATGTTTGATGGTAAACGCTGGAAAGTTATAGAAACACACTAACAAATAGTTATTGATCAGTTTTCTAACTCTATCTTGTCTTGATAACAACGTACATAGCAGGGTGTGTTATGCGTTATATTGTTTGTCATCAAATTGTTATTTTATTTTTATGGGTTGATTTAGTTTGAGCATATTTGCATGCATATTCCATTTATTGCGTGGGTGATCCTTTTTACAAAAAATAATGAGGTAATACTTTGTGCGTGGTGTTATTTTTGATTTTGTTAGATTGTGTGTTCTATTCTTCTTTCATTTTGCAACATAGCTATAAACGGATATAATAAGGGGAATATTTTTATAGTTTTTGATTGTAAGGTTCAAAAGTTTTACTATTTCGGTTATTTTAAATACAAAAATGTTAATTGCGTGATTTATGTTTTAAGAGAAATATTGGCAGATAGGTATATGAGCGTTATATCATTCTCAAAATCTTAAGTTTAGGTTCAATAAAAAGGTGAGGAAGAGTTTATGAATAGTTTTGCTACTCATGTTCAGTCAAGCATCAACAGCGGTTCATCAAACTTTCCGATTCCTGAAAATGTGTTCGCGCTTAGCGTCCAAGAGGTTTATCATTATACCGATCGTTTATTTAAATTTCGTCTGAATCGTCCGGAAAGTTTTCGTTTTCGTTCAGGTGAATTTGTTATGATTGGTTTGCCCAATGCAGAAAAACCAGTTTATCGTGCTTATTCGATTGCAAGTCCATTTTGGGATGAGCAGCTTGAGTTTTTTTCAATCAAAGTTCCAGGTGGTCCGTTAACGGAACATCTCCAAAAAATTAAAATTGGTGATACAGTTCTCATGCGTAAAAAATCTACTGGAACATTGGTTCTTGATGCTCTGGTTCCTGGAAAACGTCTTTATCTTCTTTCAACAGGGACGGGGGTTGCTCCCTTTGCAAGTCTTATCCGCGATCCTGAAACTTATGAAAAATTTTCTCAAGTGGTTCTTATTCAAACAACCCGAGAGCGCAATGAGCTTGCTTATGCAAAAGATCTCGTTGTTTCTTTACAAGAAGATCCGCTCATTGGTGAATATGCGCAACAGCTGAAATTTTATCCCATGACTACGCGTGAACGCTCAGAACATATGGGGCGTATTACAACTGTTATGGAGAGCGGTGCTTTTTTTGAAACGACTGGTTTGCCAAAAATTTCTCCTGATGAAGATCGCGTAATGATTTGCGGCTCCATGGCCATGCTAAAAGATTGTGCAAAAATGTGTGAATCCTTTGGTCTTATTGAAGGAGCAAATAATGCTCCTGCATCTTATGTTGTGGAACGCGCTTTTGTAGGATGAGAGGAGAGCTGTGCTGCTGTCTGTGCTAATGTGCTGATTGCATCCCAATCACCTACTGCAATAAGGTGTTTGGGGGCTACCCAAGACCCCCCAACGCAGAAGACGTTAGAAAGCTGAAGCCATTGTGCAGCATTTTTTTGTGTAATGCCGCCTGTTGGGCAAAACCTGACTTTAGAGAAGGGAAAGGCTAAGGTTTGCACAAAGGGAATCCCTCCAGCGGCTTCGGCAGGGAAAAATTTAAGGTATGAATAGCCTTTATCCCATGCTTGCATTAATTCACTTGGTGTCACCACACCTGGGAGAAGAGGAATTTCACTGTTGTTTGCACAATTGATCAATTCGTTTGAGAGGCCGGGGCTTACGATAAATTTTGCTCCTGCTCGTTCAGCTTGTTCATAATGTATTCTATTGAGAATTGTTCCTGCTCCAACAATTGCTTCAGGTACTTCTTGTATAATTGCTTTTATTGCATCGCATGCCTTTGTTGTTCGCAATGTGATCTCAATTGTTTTCAATCCGCCTTTGACAAGAGCGCGTGCTAGGGGGATTGCGCTTTGGAGATCGTCAATGTGCAAGACAGGTATGACGGTTTGTTCTTGAAGCAGTGATAAAAGCTGCTCTCTTTTTTGGCACATGGTATTCTTTCTCTAGAAGATGAGCTTGTTGCTATCGTTTGATTAAGCATAATATGTTAAAGAGGAGATGAATAGATCTTGAAATTGAATGAAACGCGCGTTATCAAGACTTATGGAAAAGAATTTTAAAGTTGCTGCACTTTATTGCTTCGCTGATTTGAAGCATTATCGTCAATTACAGAAACCTTTGCTGGATTTATGTCAAGCAAATGACATCAAAGGGACTCTGCTTTTAGCACGAGAGGGGATTAATGGCACTGTTGCGGGATCTTGTGCTGCCATTAAAGCATTAGTCGATTTTATTACTGCTGAACCAGCATTTCAAATGCCGGAGATTAAATATTCATGGGCGTCGAAAATGCCTTTTCATCGTCTGAAAGTGCGGTTGAAAAAAGAGATTGTGACTATGGGCGTTGAAGGTGTTGATCCGTTAAAGGTCGTTGGCACTTATGTTGACCCTGAAGATTGGAATGCTCTTATCCAAGATGAAGAAACAATTTTGATTGATACACGCAATGACTATGAGTATGCGCTTGGGAGTTTCCAAGGGGCAGTTGATCCACAGATTAAGACGTTTCGGGAATTTCCTGAATGGGTCCTCAAGCATGAGGCTGATTTAAAAAAGAAAAAGAAAGTTGCCATGTTTTGCACAGGCGGTATTCGGTGTGAAAAATCAACAGCTTATGTCCGTGAGCTTGGGTATGATCAGGTTTATCATTTAAAAGGTGGTATTCTCAAATATTTGGAAACAATCCCAAAAGAAAAAAGTTTATGGTGGGGTGAGTGCTTTGTTTTTGATGAGCGTGTTTCTGTCGGGCATGGTCTTGAAGAATGTGGGCGCGAATTATGTCGTGCGTGCCGTTCCCCTATCAATGCTGAAAGCAAATTATCGCCTCATTATGAGGAAGGTGTCTCGTGTGATTCTTGTTATAACACGCGAGATGACGCTGATAGGCAGCGCTTTCGGGAGCGTCATAAGCAGTTTCAATTACTAAAATCACGAGCTGTTCAGTCTCATCAAGGATCATAACGATATTATCCTTTGAGGACTTAAAGCTTTCGCTTTTTTCTCTTGGTTTAGAGAAGGAGGGGATAGTGTGAGAGCAAAGTATTTTATGAGGTTTTGTAGTGTTCGGCTTTTTATTTGCCTCTAAAATCGAATCTTTTAAAATGTAAAGGATTGAAGCAACACTCAGGTCAAAAAATACAATGATGGGACATTGGTTTATCATTGTATGAATACGGAGTTCGTGTTGCTCAGCAAAGTCCTTTATAGTTTCTTCCTGCGTGATGTTGGGAAGAGTGAATTATGAATCTCAAGCAAAGAACTTCTTTTTCAACAAGGTAGTGTATGAGCAATGCAATGGCATGGGGCTTTTCGTGAAGGTCCTGCGTCTCTTAAAATTAAAGGCGATAAGGTCATTTTTCTGCTTGTGAGAACTGTTGCTTTTTTGCACCATTTTTATTTTAAAAATTAAAAAATGTTTAAAATAAAAAAAATGATTGAAATGAATAAAAATTGGTCTTATATGCAAACTTGCCCAAAGTCGCACGTGCCTGTGGGTGTCCGCTGGTTCTCAAATGGTGAGATTAACCGGTACGGTACCTGGAACTAACCGCTCCAGTCATTCTTTTGGCCAACCAGAAGAATGAGGACATCTTGAAGCAACGACGGTGCGGGCCTTTCTGGTGTCTTTCAGCTGTCCAAATGCTGAGATAACTATAGAGGCACACCTCATTGCCTTCAGTGCGGAAGTGGTTTTCTCAACTCCAATCAAAAAGGCAGATAAAGTAGGATAACGCGGTTTTCGCGCTGTTCTTTCATTGTATACAATTCTGTTTTCTTTAATCATCAGGATGGAGGAAGCGGTTGTGTGCTTTTCGTCTTTTGGTTATTGGCAGCTCTCTGCTGTCCAAGTGTAGAGTAAGGGATTACTTCCCTTGGGAGAATTGCAAATGACAACGCAACGTATTCGTGATTTTCTTGCAACGCATCGTTCTGAAGGGCCATGCTTAGTTGTTGACCTTGATGTTGTCCGTGAAAATTATTTAAATTTTGAAAAAGTTCTTCCGCAATCCCGTATATTTTATGCGATAAAGGCAAATCCTGCTCCTGAAATTTTGAGTTTGCTTGCTTCTTTAGGGTCGTCTTTTGATGCCGCTTCTGTTGCGGAAATTGAAATGGCGTTAAAGGCGGGAGCGACACCTAATCGTATTTCTTTTGGAAATACGATTAAAAAAGAGCGTGATATTGCGCGTGCATATGCATTTGGTATTTCACTTTATGCGGTTGATTGTGTTGAAGAAGTAGAAAAAATTGCACGCGCTGCTCCAGGAGCTCGCGTTTTTTGCCGTGTTCTGACTGATGGAAAAGGAGCAGAGTGGCCATTGTCCCGTAAATTTGGGTGTGTTCCTGCCATGGCAGTTGATGTTTTACGTCGGGCACATCAATTAGGCTTACAAGCCTATGGTGTTTCTTTTCATGTAGGATCTCAGCAGACAGATCTTAGCGCATGGGATCGTGCTTTATCGGATGCTGCTACAGTCTTTAGGCATTTGGAGCAAGAAGGAATTTTACTAAAATTGGTTAATATGGGAGGGGGATTTCCAACCCGTTATTTGAAAGATGTTCCTACTGAACAAGCTTATGGCACGGCTGTTTTTGATTCCTTGAAAAAATATTTTGGCAATCGCATTCCTGAAACGATTATCGAGCCAGGGCGTGCGATGGTGGGGAATGCTGGTGTTATTCGCACAGAAGTTGTCCTTATCTCCAAAAAAGCCGACAATGATAATGTCCGATGGGTTTATCTTGATGTTGGAAAATTTAATGGTCTTGCTGAGACTATGGATGAAGCTATTCGCTATCCTATTGAAACACCCCATGATGATAAGGAAATGGAACCTTGCATTTTGGCGGGGCCAACATGCGATTCGGCAGATGTTCTTTATGAAAAAACACCTTACCCCTTACCTTTATCCCTTACAGTAGGGGATGAGTTGTTGATTCATGGAACAGGTGCTTACACGGCAACTTATGCTTCTGTTGCCTTTAATGGTTTTGAGCCTTTGCGGTCTTATGTGATTTGAGTTTTTCATCTCTGATAACTCTGATAACAAAGGTATAGTGAGGTGTGTGTCAAAGATGGATATGATACAGTTTCAAACAAAAGATGGTGCACTTTTTACACTTGCGTGTGAGCAAGAATCTGATAAGCTCTACCGAGAAAATTTGCTTGATTTAGCTTTGGGAAAGGGACGTAAACGTAAGTCATCAGAAGCTTTACGTCGTGGCCGTTTAGCGGCGTGCGGGTTGTCCTTTGTTGTCAAAAATACACTTGGAGAGCTTGTGGGGAGTGTACGGCTTTGGCATGTTCGATTTAAAAAAGAGCAAAATGGCACACAACATGCTTTGCTTTTGGGGCCTTTGGCTGTTTCAGCAGAATATTCCGGTAAGGGGATAGGATCTGTTCTTATGCGGCATGCAATCAAAAAGGCAAAAAAATTAGGTTATGGGGCTATCTTACTTGTCGGTGATTGTGACTTTTATCAGCGTTTTGGTTTCTCAAACAGTTTAACAAAAAATTTAGCAATGCCTGGCCCTTATGAAAAACACCGTTTTCAAGCGTTGGAATTGATACCAGAATATCTTTCTGGATGTTACGGCACTCTGGTTTCTAGTGGAGAACGAGAAGATTTGAGTCGTTTTCAGCATCATAAAGTAGCCTAGAGGACTCTATTTGCTAACGGCGGTGACAATGGGGACCATTTTTCTTCGTGGTAAAGTCTTTTTATGCAATGCACGTTTAAGAATGGCTTGATAGCATAGCAGAGTTCTTTCATTTGTATTTTCGGAGTTTTTGAGAGTTTCAGTTGTTTACTGTCGGTTGAAGAGCTTGCGTATTTTGCACTGTTTTAGATGATTTTAGCAGAAGTCTTTGAGTTATTTTTTATCAATATTTTTACAGCCTTTTTCCAATTGATGGATGTTGAAAATCCTCCATTGAAAGCTAAGCTTTAAAATTAAGCTACCATGAAAAGACTATAAAAATTTCGATTTTATAGTCATTGGTCTGTTTTATAAATAACGGTTTATGAGGAGCGCAGCTTTTTTGTGCTGATTACCGATATTTCTATAAAGATCTAAATAAACTTGCCCTTCTAAAGTTTGTGAATCGCAAATGCTTATTGCCAAGAGGAGAAAGTTATCCTTAAACATGTTTTTGTTGAAGCATTTTCTTGTGTATAAAATGCGGGAAAATATAAGCTTTTCGTGGCCTGAATAAGTTTGTCAATGTGCCTACCAATAATGCGAAGGGTACGGGATAAATATCAGGGCTTTAACAAGATTTTGATCAATTCTCATAAGATTGAAGCTCAGTGACCTGAAGGAATATCGGTAGGGGGAGGTGTTTTTTTGAGAAAAATGGTCATGAATGTCAAGGCGATAAAGATGATGGTTATTATAAAGAAAATATCGCTCAAAGCCATAATCATTGCTTGTATGCGTGCCATCTTAAAAAGTTGGAAAAGAGCAAGAGTCTGTGAATCAAAAGTTGTAGTTTTGAAATATAGAGTAAGGTTTGAAAGCATTTCAGTTGCTTGGTTATTTCCGTATTGGACTGTTTCGGCTATTCGCGCATAATGTAGGTCTGTGCGTTTTGTTATAAGAGTGCTGATAATAGCAAGTCCTACGGCACCACCAAGATTGCGTGTGAGGTTAAATAATCCAGAAGCATTTTGCATTCGTTCTGGTGGAAGAGATCCGAGGGCAATATTATTAATAGGGACCATACATAACATAACGGAAGCCCCACGGAAAACTTGAGGCCAAAAGAGTTCCCCAAAATCCCAATTGTCTGTGATAGAGCTCGCCATCCAAGTTCCTATTGCAAAGCCAAAAAGTCCTATTGCCATCATCAAACGTGCATCAATTCGTGCTGAAAGGAATCCGGCAAGGGGGGCGGTTAATAACATGACAAATCCTGAAAGAAATAATGTTTCTCCGATCATGAGAGAATCATAATGACGGACTTGGCTTAAATAGACAGGATAAAGATAAGTGAGTCCATAAAGACCTATTCCAAGCATAAAAGAAAAAACTGATGCGGTTGAAAAATTGAAATTCGAAAAAGTTGAAAGATCAACAATTGGTTCTTTTGCGGTAAAAGCACGCCAGAAAAATAAGGCTGCAGACAAGATCATAACAATGAATAAATTGAGAATCAGATTGTCATTGAACCAATCGTGACGAGCCCCTTCTTCTAGAACATATTCTAAAGTTCCCAGAAACACTGCCATAGAAATGAGACCTAACCAGTCAAATTCGGTTATTAAAGAGGAATCGGCTTTATCAAAATCAATTAATTTCCATGCGAGAATTGAGATAATAATTCCGCAGGGTACATTAATGAGAAAGAGCCAATGCCATGATGAGATATGACAGATATAGCCTCCCACTGTTGGACCAATGGTTGGTGCTAATGTTGCTACCAGTCCGACGATAGGGGTGACAATTGGGCGTTTGGAAGGTGGAAACAGGACATAGGAAGCAACAAAAACGCTAGGAATAATACCTCCACCAATAAAACCTTGGAGAGCTCGGTACACAATCATCTCTTCAATAGATGTTGCTGTTGCACAAAGAATAGAGGTAATCGTAAACCCGATTGCTGAGATACTAAAGAAAACACGTGTTGAAAGTAATCTTCCTAAGAATCCAGAAAGGGGCAACATGATAACTTCAGCGATCAGATAGGAGGTTTGAACCCATGAAATTTCTTCAGAGCTTGCTGAAAGACCAGCCTGAATTTCAGCTAAAGAGGAGGCAACAATTTGGATATCCAAAATAGCCATAAACATGCCAAAAGACATAGCAATGAAAACCAAGATTTTTTGGATTCCTACCTTTTCTTGAGACTGTGTGGACTCTGGCATGGGAGATGTCACGTTAATATCATTTCCTGTTTGTTATAAGAGTTCTTTATCTTGCGATTTTGTTCGTGTATCAATTTCTACTGAAACACTCATTCCTGCTCGAATCCGTCCTGTTTTTAAGACTTCTTCTGGAATAGAGATCCGTACGGGAATGCGTTGGACAACTTTAGTAAAGTTACCGGTAGCATTTTGTGGTGGCAAGAGAGAAAAAACAGCCCCCGTTGCAGGGGCAATGGAAAGTACTTTCGCTGTAAATGTATCTTTTTTGAAGGCATCAACAACAATATAAGCAGTTTGTCCAGAATGAATATTTTGTAACTGTGTTTCTTTATAGTTCGCTTCAATATAAAGTGCATGGAGAGGGACTAATGCGGCAAGCCGCTGACCATTCATAACAAAATCCCCTGTTTTTGCTGTTAAATTTCCAATAACACCATCAAATGGAGCTCGGATAATAGTTGCATCAAGATCACGTTGTGCTTTTTCACGCGTGAGTTCCAAGCTTTTTGTTTGGCTTTCCGTTTCACTTCGTTGCGCTTCTAGAACTTGGATATTCGCCCGTGCGGCAGCTATTTGTGCATCGGTACGGTTAACATTGGCGATGGCTTGTTCATAAGCTGATTTGGCATCATCAACATCCGATTGAGGGGCATAACGACTCGCTTTAAGCTCTGTAGTCCGTTTTAAAGTGAGTTGTGCATTTGTTGCTATGGCTGAAGCGGCAGCTTTTTGTGCTTGCGCATCATCTAAAGCACTGCGAGCAGCTGTAATTTGTGCATCAATCCGTAGAAGAGTTTTTTGTTGCGTGTTGAGATGGGCTTCTGTCTGTTCCAAGGCTATCTGATAATCACCATTGTCGATGTAAAATAAGATATCGTCTTTCTTGACAATTTGGTTTGCTTGAATAGCAATTTTTTCAATATATCCATTTAATTTAGGGGCAATAGCCGCTATATCTCCTTGTACATAAGCATCATCTGTTGCCAGCATATAACGCCAATCTGTTATCCATTTATAGCTAAACCAAAGTGCAAAAAGCGCAAAAACGGTAAGAAGAGTATGAATTATTTTCTTTTTTTTTGTTGAAACAATTGTCTCAGAGATGGACATGGTTTTATACTTTCAATTTTATATTTCAATGTGCAAAACAGATTTGCCGCTGTAAAAAGAGAGCGGTACATCTATAAAGGTGATAAGAATGTTTCAAACAATGAGACAGTTTTTAAAACATAATGCTAACTATACAGACTTGCAAGTATTGAGATCTTATTCTTTTGCGCATTGTTTACAAATGCCTCGTACTTCTAGGGTACTTCTGTGTGCTTGGAAATCAATTGCTTGAACCATTTGTTTAAGGTCGGATACAATCGTTTGGTTTTGTATTTCGTTGACCTTACCACAATTCTCACAAATGATAAAAGTTGTAAGCTCGTGTTGGCAATTTTCAGGATGCAAACAAGCCATAAAAGCGTTTACACTTTCCAAACGATGAATACACTTTAGTTGTACAAGTTTTTCTAATGCACGATAAACTTGGAGAGGTGCACGAAATCCTTCTTCGCGTAAATGATCAAGAATCGCATAAGCACTTAAAGGTCCTTGTGCATTCTTTAAAGTATTTAGAACCAATGTTTGGTTACGCGTAAGTTTAGATGACATTGACATCTTTCTTTTGCTCTATGGGCTTTTTACTCTATGGGAAAGCATAAAGCGTGTGAGAGAGTTGTGCAATGGCGAATATAGAATATGTGCTCTCTTAAGTCATGTGGTTTTTATATATAATCTTCAAGATTAGATGTTTTTTTAGGGTATAAATTAAGCCTGTCTGATTTTTTAGATTGGT
>NZ_JBTTDI010000009.1:0-48629 GCF_055796185.1 Bartonella sp. P12B
GGTGTTAACCAGTGCCGGTGTTAACCAGTGCCGGTGTTAACCAGTGCCGGTGTTAACCAGTGCTTGAGATCTGGAAAAAACTTGTGAAGGAAAACGCAAAAGAAGGGATTGAAAAGTTTTATTAAGACTGGTAAACGAATCCTTAATGCATAAAGCTGTCAAATACTTGTGAATGGGCGTTGGCTGTTTTGTTTCATTGGGTGCAAAGAGCCAAGGGGTGCGAAAAGTTAGGGTGTTCGTGCTGAATTGGGTTCATGGCATTTCGTGCTGTTCATTGGTATGTGCGTGTTTTCTTATACATGTTGAATATGGGGGGAAAATCCGTGAAAAAGCTCTAGGCAAGTGTCTCGTAAGAGTTGGTTTGTAAAAAAATGAAAAAGCGGAGTAATGTCAGCATGACAAATGAAAATATACCACCACAAGACAAATCACAAGCACAACGCGAATATGCCAAAACGTAAAAGGGCGCCGCAGCATATGGTAAGGGATCTAAGCTCTTGTCCTTCAAAGGGGATATGGTGCTTTCGATGAAAGATTATAAAATGATCTTGTGCATCGCTCTCGTTTTGTTGATCTTAGGGGCCCTTCGAGCCGTGTATCTGCCTATGTTTTTCTTCGGATTATTCGTTGGAGGAATTTATACTGGGGGCGAGGGCTTTATGGATTTCATAATCTTCTTGCCGACTTTTCTATGGGCGTTGGCTGTCATCTTCTTACCGGTTGTTTTGATCCTCCATTTCATCATTGATCGACGTTTGAAAGCAATGTTTCAGCAATTGGAAAAATCATCTGAACAGCAAAATGAATCTGCTGTTGCACAAACACGATAGGGGGAAAAAATGATTATTATTACACTATTGTTGGGTATTCTTGCCTTTTTTGGTCTTATCATCATTGCTGTTTTAAATAGTATGGTTCTGGTCGGAATTTATTACTTTTTTGTCAAACGTTTAAGATTGTATCTTAGAATGGATGAAGAACTCAACAAGAAGAGTTAAAAAGTCATAGAAACAAAGGTATGCTGCTAGAGTGTGCTGATAAAGCGTCTTCTTGTAAAAGGCATGGTGAAAAGAGAAGGGGCAGAGCTCAAAATTGAGTAAATGAGCGCTGCTCCTTGCCTTCAAAAAAATGCTCCTTTCGGAGAAGAATCTAAGGAAAAGATCAAAAGCGTCTTTTTCGTTTTTTTTTCTCTGAGGGGTGTAACAAGGGGGGCGTTTTCAGAAATGCCGTTCTGAAAAGCGGTCATTCTTAAATCTGAAAAAATAATTCTGAAGAAAGACAATAACGGGCTCTTTTGCACGGTAATCTTGCGCTCCACACGAAAATTGTGCCCCGTAAAGTGTGGTTTATCATACAAAGAAAGGGAGTGTTCCTTTGATAAAAAGGATTCGTTTGCTTTGATGTGGGGTGATTGCTCTTAATGTTGATTTCTTGGGCTTTGTATTGACGATCCAATCGACTGGGTGAAATCAAACTTACTTATGGGTCTAATAAAACTTATGGATGAAATAAAATGATCCTCTGTCTGATAGAGGTGTGAGAGGGTCCCTCTAAAGAGTGCTTGCTTAATTAATACATTGATTTATGAAGAGAATTCATCGTTTGCACCTGGAATGACAGGTTCGAAGAGCGTAAGATTCTTCTCTTTTAAACCCTTTTAATTGAATCCATCAAAACAATCTTCTTGCTCCTTATAAAGGGGATTATCGTGGGGGATAACTCTGGGCGAAAAGGCGTTGAATTGCCTCTCATGAATCGTCTTGATGCAAGGGCTCTCGCACCATTGGAAGTTGGCAAACAGACCCTTGGAAGCGAGAAAATATCATGATGATGCCGGCTTGTTCCTTGAAGTGAGACATAGAGAGGGGCAAAGGTTTCTTCCTTTCGTTTTACGTCCTCTTTTTAGCAGGATTTAACGCTTTTTAATGCAATACAATTGGAAAAGTAAAGCGCATGGGGGCATCATCCGTGTTGTGGGTGAATGCTGCTTAGAATATGTTTTGTCAGTGTTTCTCTGATTTGCTGGTCTGCATCCTTCTTGCTTTGTGAGGGAAAAGGGATTCAGCATTGAGAAAAAACAATAAAAATAATCAAAGGCAATTCGATGACAAGATGGTTCGATTATAAGGAGAGAGTCATTTCTCTGTAGAGTGCTAAAAAGGGAAAAGAATAGGAGAGGGGTAAAGTTATCAATGCGTTTCTCTTTTAAGTGTTTTACTTTTGCTGTTTTGGATGTTAAAGGAACTCCTTACTTTGACTGTGTTCGTTTATGTCATGTGATTCTTTTTAAAATGTGTGGCATTGTTCCTCGTTTTGTTGAGAAACTGAAAAGCATGATATGAAGGAAAGTGCATGGTTATAAGAAGAGTTTTTAGCAGAGGCTTCACTTTGGTGAGCGTCTGAAATCTTTAAGAAGGGGGGGAATCTCAGCGTGACGATAGATAAACCACACCAGCAATCTTTGCAAAAATGTGGGGGGACGGCTTCTGTCCCTCAGGGAACGTTTGAGAGAGCGCAGCTTTTTGCTTTCAAAAAGAAGCTGGCTCTCTCAGCAAAAGATTATATCCTCATCTTTTGTTTGGCTGTGATCGTCTTGTTGGCTATGGCTGCGGTAGTCTACATCAATCCTCTGGATTATTTTCACGTGATCTCTAGGGAACAGCTTCAAGCCATGGTTCCAGAACAGCAGCAAGGAGCGTTTCTGGAAAATTTGACCGCACAGTCTTGGCAAGAAAGTTATCGCCAACAAATGCAGATGGTAGAATTGTTTCGTGCTGCGGGGTGGAATGGTGTTTGGGCTCTTCTCTGTTTTCTACCGCTCTTCATTTATGGAGCTCTTGTTGGGTTCTTTCCACTCATTTTTGTCTACTCTGCTCTCTTGAAGCGTGAGTTAAAAGCAATGTTTCAGCAATTGGAAAAACCGCTCGAGCAGCAAGGTATCCATGACTTAGCAGAACATAAGAGGGGGGGAAAGTGACTGTTATTTTCATCTTAAATGTAATAGGGGTATCTGTGCTGGTTGGGCTAAGCTTTATCATGGTTAGCTTTGTTACCATTATGGCAATTATTGCACTTTACTACTCTTTTGTTAAGCGTGCTGCGGTGTTGTTTAGTATGTTTCGAAAACTAAAAAACAGTGCAATGCAGAAATTGGGCAATGAGAAGAACGAGAAGAAGGGGCACAAGAGCGTTCTTGGGACAAAGTTAAATGCCTTTTCCTTTCAAGAATCTCTCACGCTTTCAAGAAGAGATTATATAATCATTTTTTTGGTCGCTTTTATCATGGTTGCTGGTTTTGCGGGAATCGCGAGTTTTATGGCTTTTCTCCCAACATCCGCGGCTTTCTTGGCAACGCATGCCCCTGCTTTTCTTAGGGTTTTTGACGTCGCCTTCCAACTGTATTTTATGATGTGGGAATGTATTGTCTTCTCTTTACCAGTCCTTTTGATCCTCCATATGATCCTTAATTATGGAGTGGAAAAAGTGATAAGGAAATTGGAAAAGTTTGCTTGAGAAGAAACGAAATCAATTGTTTCACACAATGTGATAGGGGAAAAAAGTGCTTTTTTTTACAGAATATTTGGGTCTTTTAGGACTTGGCATCATTGTCATTTTATTCTTTATGGTTATCATTGGGGCTGCTTACTCTTTTATCAAGTTTGTGAGACTGTACTGTAGCATGGCTCAGGAATTGAGAGAGAACATGATGCAACAAAAGAAGGCAATCCAACAATTAAGCAATGATGAGAGGGAAATAAAGGGGCAAAATTTAGCACGCGATGCAAAAAGACGCTTGCTTTCTTTCAAAGAGTCTCTGTTCCTTTGGCCAAAAGAGTGTAAAATATTGTTTTTCATCTCTCTCATCCTTATCATTTTACAGCCTCTCTTCTCTATAGGGAATCTCTATTGGTGGAAGAGTGAAGGAGTTGCTTTTATAACTCTGCTCTTGGGGATTCTATCACTCTATGCTTTTCTCTTGTCTCCTCTTATTGGGGTGTTCTTGATCAGATTAACTGGTAAATTGAGAAAAGTGGTCCAACAATTGGAAGAAGCAACTGAACAACGCGATGAAGCTCTCCGCATAAAGAGTGCAACAGGGGGAAAAGATGACCAGTAGTTCTATAGCATTAATCGTTTTCTCTTTGCTGGTTTGGATAATAGTAAGCGTTTTTATTACTCTGCCGATGTTGGTGCTTTTTTACCTGTTTATCAAGCGTGCAAGAGTGTATTGTAAAGCCAAACAGGAGTTGAAACGCGTGCTTCAAGAACGCGATAGCGTTCTTACAGAGATTTCAAACAAACAATAGCAAGATAAAAGAATCTTCAGTGTTTGATAAAGAGCAGCTTTCTCTTTCTTGGCAAGATTATAAAAGAATATTTTACGTCTCTGCGGTTATGATGACGACAGCCATTGTTGTAGGATTTTGGAAAACGTGGGGGGATGTTTGCGTTCTTTTCCTTTATGATCTTACAACTGTTGATTTTTCTTAAAGCCGTTATTAATTCTTAGATGTGCTGTTTTATTCTCCTTAATGATTGGGGTGCGCCATGTTGTTGTGACGCGTCAATTGAGAGAAATGATTCAGTATTGAGATAAAACAACGCATAAAAAACAATCAAAGGCAATTCGATAACAAGATGGTTCGATTATAAGGAGAGAGAGTCATTTCTCTGTAGAGTGCTAAAAAGGGAAAAGAATAGGAGAGGGGTAAAGTTATCAATGCGTTTCTCTTTTAAGTGTTTTACTTTTCCTATTTGGGGTGTTAAAGGAACTTCTTACTTTGACTGTGTTCGTTTATGTCATGTGATTCTTTTTAAAATGTGTGGCATTGTTCCTCGTTTTGTTGAGAAACTGAAAAGCATGATATGAGGGAAGGTGCACGGTTATAAGAAGAGTTTTTAGCAGAGGCTTCACTTTGGTGAGCGTCTAAAATCTTTAAGAAGGGGGGAATCTCAGCGTGATGATAGATAAACCACACCAGCAATCTTTACAAAATCGTGGGGGGACGGCTTCTGTCCCTCAGGGAACGTTTGAGAGAGCGCAGCTTTTTGCTTTCAAAAAGAAGATGGCTTTCTCGGCAGAAGATTATATCCTCATCTTTTGTTTGGCTGTGTTAGTCTTGTTGGCTACTGTTGCTACATATTACATCAATCCTCTGGATTATTTTCACGTGATCTCTAATGAACAGCTTCAAGACATGGTTCAGACACAAAAGCAAGGAACGTTTCTGGAAAATCTTAAAGAAATATTCCAAGGACAGTTATCGTCAGATGGAAAGCATACAGAAGAATTGTGGCGTGCTGCGGGATGGAATGGCGTTTGGGCTTTTCTCTGTTTCTTACCACAAGCAATCCTTGGCTGGATTCAAATAATTTTTCCTAGCCTTTTATTCTTATTCATCATTTTAAATCGGAACTTGAAAGAAATGGTTCGGCAATTGGAAAAATCACCAAAATAGCCAAGAAAACCAATTGCTTTATAGAAGACCATAGGGAGAAAAAGGTGGATTTTTTTGTAATATCAACCGCAATAGTGTTCATTGTGTCAATGGGTATCGTTTACCTCATAGCGGGTGTTTGTGCTGTTATGGCAATTCTTGCACTTTATTATTCTTTTGTGAAGCGTGCTATGCGTTTGAGAGCGTTTTCTAAGTTCTTTAAGAAACTACAAAACAGGGAAACACTGGGCTTCAATGGGCATGAAACAGACAAAAGAGTGCAGACTATACTCTGTGATATGCAAACTAATCCCCTTGCATTTAAAGAGTTTTTGGCTCTTTCAGGAAAAGATTATAAAAGAATATTCATTTCCTCTTTGATTGTCTTTCTTATAATGTCTGCGCCCATCATAATCTCAGCTGTGTGGGTTGGGGTGGTGGGATTGATGGGAATGGACGTCAGTCAAGTGATGAAACAGTTTTTTCAAAGTCATCCTGTAGGGTTTTTCGTTTATGGCTTTACAGCTGTATTAATGGCTTTGGTTTGGGCTTTGTTTGCCTTCTCTTTACCGGTGATTCTGATACTCTACGCTATGCTTAATCAGAAAGTGAAAAAAATAATGAAAAGATTAGAACAGTTTTCTTAAGGTGCTGCTAGACTGATTAAGTCTATAGAATACGAGAGGGAAAAAAGTGCTTTTGTTTATCGGATATTGGGGTCTTTTAGGGCTCATCATAATGGCCATTTTATTCTTTATGGTTATCATCGGGCTTCCTTATTTTGTTATTAAACGTGCGAGATTGTATTTCAGTCTACTGAGAGAGATGAAAAAGAAGATGCCGCTAAGTTTTCAGGAGAGAGGAAAAATGAGCCAAAATTCAGCCCTTAATACAGGGTTTGGCTCCTTTTCTTTTATAGAATCTCTAGATTTTGGTCGTAAAAAATATAAAATGCTGTTGTTTATCTCTATTCTCTTTGGAATTTTACAGAGTCTACCCCCTTTCTTGAGCATGATTGGGGAGAGCAGTGATGCGAAGGCTTTTATAACCTTTCTTCCAAATTTTATAGCAGGGTGTCTGATGTTCTTCACACTCATTCTTGGGGTTCTCTGTCTAAGATCTCATGGCAAATTGAGAGAAGTCAATCAACAATTGGAAGAAGCAATTAAACAACGCGATAAAGCTCTCTATATAAAGGGTACGATAGGGGTAAACGATGACCAGTAGTTTTATAGCATTAATGACGTTACGTTTTTTGACTTCGACAATCGCCGGTGTTCTAACTATTATGCCAGCTTTGGTGCTTTTTTCCCTGTTGATCAAGAACGCAAAATTGTCTTGTAAAGCCAAACAGGAGCTCAAACGCGTGCTGCAAGAACGCGATAGCGTGGTTGCAGAGATCTCAAGAAAAACAAGAGCAAGATAAACAAGATAAAAGAGTCTTCCATGTTTGATAAAGAACAGCTTTCTCTTTCTTGGCAAGATTATAAAAGAATATTTTATATCGCTGCAATCATGACGACGGCTCCGATAGCCATTGTTGTAGGGTTTTTGAGTGCGTGGGGCTATGATTCCTTTTCCTTCACAATTTTACAGCCGCTTGCATGGATTCTTGGTTGTGCTATTTTATTCTCTCCGATTATTTGGGTGCTCCATCTTATAGTGACGCGTCAATTGCAAAAAATGATTCAGCAGTTAGAAGCAGAGAGCCAGCAGTCAGAAAAATAGGCGCTCTCGTCATCTTGCCCAAGCGGAGACCTGCCAAGTGGGGGACTGTAAGTAGTGGCAAGGGAAGCTTTTAAAATCAAACCTAAAGCGAGACTTGTTTCGTCGTTCTTCATGGCTGTTTTTTCGAGCCATCATTTTTGATTTGGTCGCTCGGGGGCGTTGTTGCGCTCTATGCTTCTTTTTTAAGAGGGAAGATCTATGGGGCAAAATCATTGGCGCAATGACTCCCTGTGATGGGAACCCCGTGAAGCATTTTCTTGCAGGATGCTTTATTGTCTTTTACGATTTTCGCTGTGCTTAGCGATGTTGAGATCCTAGAATTATTTTACCATAAAAGCTTTTTGAGAGGTCATCAACTACTTGATTTTAGTGGGAGTCTCTGTGATGAGAGTATCTTCAATGTCAATATTGTTTGTAGAGTCCTACCGATCTAGTCCTACCGATCTAGTCCTACCGATCTAGTCCTACCGATCTAGTCCTACCGATCTAGTCCTACCGATCTAGTCCTACCGATCTAGTCCTACCGATCTAGTCCTACCGATCTAGTCCTACGGGTATCGTCCTACCGGTGTAGTCCCTTACCAGTATCAATATTGGCTCTGCAAAGGTACCAAAAGCCATCTTGAATGTGTTTTGTGAGGGAAGAAGAGAGGAAAGGACAAAGCAAGTCTGTTACGCTTTGCTTGAAATGAGAAGCAGTCCGAGTGTTTATACAGAGTTGGTTTGCTCTCAGAACTGAGAGAGCCCTGCAATTCGTGTCAATAAAGAGTATATCGTTGAAAGTGAAAAGAACTGACAGCGAAAAGAACAATAAAAAAACAGGAATTTCATGGGGGTGATGAAGGAGCGCTCTTTGGTTTGAAAAACGCAAAAAACTTTGTTTTAATCTTTTCATGACGAAAAATGGGCAATTAAATTTATGGTTAGAAAGGGGGCGGATGCAATTACGTCTTGAGAAAAATCAATAATCCTTCTATAGAGAATAACTCTTATAAGAGATGAAAAGAAATTAGAAATTTGAGAATAAAAGATAGAGCGGGGGAAAATGAAGCAAAAAAATTTAGAACTTAAAAAAGAGCCACGCTTTTTTTTCTTCGAGCAAGCGCGTCTCTCAATGAGAGAGTATAAAGTTATCTTCTGCTTTACTGCTATCTCTGTGATGTTTATCGTGCTGCTCTGGTTAGGGTTGGACTTGACAAAGTGGCAAAATACGACTCTTGCTCTTGCTGGGCTTATTTGGGCCATTATAGCGGGATGTGTTGTTAGTCTGATACCAATTATGGTGGTGCTTCGTATTATATTGGGCGTTCTTTTGAAAAAAAATATCAAAAAACTGAAAGAAGCAATTCGGCAACGCGAAAAAATGAGTCAGGAGCAGTAGGGGAAATGGAAAATAATCTTGCAGCGATCATGTCCGTGATACGGCTCGTGGTTGACTTTGTATTTTTCATTAACATGTTCATTTTTGCACTTTATTACTCTGTCTTTAAGCGGGCAAGATTGTATTACCAGGTCAGAAAAGAACTGAAAAAAGTGCTTCATGATATAATGTTTGTGCCGCCCATAGGTGAGGGGAATAATTCAGCAGATGCGTGAAGAAGAAGTCCGCGAAGAGCTTTGTGAATATGATGATGTTCTGGCTATGGAAGGTGCGATAGCGCTTTTAAAGAATTTGTGATTGGTGAATGAAATTGAGAAAATGAGAAAAAAGCTGATCCTCTGGCACGCACGCATTGATCCGGTCGTGAAGTGTTGTATCGGTGTCATGATGAGAGAATGAAGAATTCTAAGGACGAGAAAAGAGAGGATTGTCGTGATGAGAAAGGGAAAGATAGCTCCAATTTGATTGTGGTTTGTGCGTTATGAGCGGTCTTCTTCTCATGATTTATGACACGCTTGATCCGAACAATTCTAAGATTTTGTCGGGCTTTTAACGGGATTTTGTGGTGAAGGAATTGGAAATTTTTTAAGAAAGGTGCGTAGAGGGTGCTTGAAACAGGTGCTTGTTGAAGCAAAAGGATGGTGAGAAATTGCTTTTCATGCATTGCTGCGTTACTCATGGGCACCCCTCCCTTGGAAAAGGAGACTTCTTTAAGGAAATTTCCTTTTTGGAACAAAGGCGAAACAAAGAGAGCCTCTTATGCTTAGTGGTATCTTGGGGGGCTTGCTTTGCTTGGTGAGGTGGAGATTTGTGCTCTTACAGACAAAGTTTTGTGCAAAGAGAACAACTTGGGAAAATTGACTTTGGAACTTGACTTGGAAAATCCGTTTGGGGAAAATCCGTTTGGGGAAAATCCGTTTGGGGAAAATCCGTTGGGGACAATCATCTTGGCTTTGAGAAAAAGAATAGAGAAATGCATCTTGAACGTGCTGTAATGGGAAAAGAGAGGGAAAAGACAAAGCAACTCAGTGATGCGTTGCTGGAACAGGTTGAAAATTGTTCCTGAAAGTGAAGTGCACTCAGACTTGCAGAGCGAGAGATTTAAGAGTTGTGCAATCAATAAAGGGGTGTTTACAATAAAAAGAGGGCTTGGCATAAAAAAGTTGTTGAGGAGAAAAACAACAATGAAGAGCACAAGGTTTTATTGTGTATGATGAGAAAATATCTATGAAGTGGATAACAAAGATACTCAGCACGATTGTCTCTTTTTGGGTGCTGATTGCGAAAGCAAAACGTTGAACAATGGGGCTGAGGGGTAACTTCCGCAATAAGGGATGGGGAATTATAATTTATGGAGGGTAAAAAGTGGAGGCTTAAAAAAACAGCTTAAAGCAGTCCAGTGTGGAGAAAAATAACAGCTCTTTTTTAGGCGATCAAGAAGAGGATAAAAACTTTAAGAACAATGAAAGGGTAACAAGTAGGGGAAAACATGAAGAAGAAAAATTCAGCATCTTATAAAAAATTGTCTTCTTTTTCATATAAAAAATTATCGGTTTTTTCTTTTAGAAATTATAAAATAATCTTACGCAGCTTTGTCATCATGTCCTGCGCATTTTCCATCATAATGGCTTTAGAGGTCCAAGCTTGTGCAAAGACTGCCATACAGATATTGCAGGGATGGAGTGGTGTGGGGCATGCTATTTTTCTTCTTCCGGTTTTAATTTGGCTCTGTCTTCTCACATCTTTTTCTATCCTTTGGGGAATTCACAGCATACGAGAGCGGAAATTGAACAAAACAAAACAGCAAGGAGAACAGGCAACGGAGCAAGATGAATCGGTTCAAGGATAAGGGCTATGGGATTAGCAACTCTGCTGCTTACAACACCGTTTACTTTGTGCCTGTTTCTTAATACCGTGGTCTTTGGCATCTTTGTTAATATGGTCATCGTGCTGCCTTATTATGCTTTTTTCAAGCGTTTGAGAGTGTATTGCCGCGTGAAAAAACAAAGGAATGGGGGGGGGAAAGAGTCTCTCCAGTGCTTTTGTCATCTTGAAAGACGTGAAAAAAAGTCAGGGTGCCAAAATTCAATTCTCGAGACAGAGCAAAGGTCCCTTATATTCAAAAAATGGCTGGCGTGTTCTTGGAAAGATACGCTCATTATATCCTCCATTTCTCTTATCATTATAGTTTTTAAGGCGGGGCTTTATAGCGCTTTTTGGTGGGAACTGAATCGTCCTGTCAACAGTAAGGGGTTAGAAGTTTTTAGCTTGCTTTTTTCGCTGTTGTTTTTGATCTCGGCATGTGTTTTGCTAATGGTTCCTGTTATTTTAGTGCTTCGTGCCCTCTTAACATCTGAGTTGAAAAAAAAGATCCTGCAGTTGGAGGAATTAACCCGACGACAAGAGAAAATTCTTTAGCAAGAGAAAGGCTAGGAGGGAAAAAAATGACTCATCTCATGGGGAGGACTATGGTGGAATTAAACTTTCTCTTGCCTTTTGTGGCGATAATCCTTGATGTTTTTTTAACGATAGCCGTGATTGCGCTGTATTATTCTTTTCTCAAGCGTTTGAGGTTGTATTCTAAGGTGACTGGGTTATTAGACAGAGCGGTGAAAAAGCATAGAGAGTGCTTGGAATGTCAATAAAATGGACATGTCCTTAAAAATTGTGCTCTTGTAAAAAGTGTTTTATGGTAAAAAAACGAAGTCAAAAGTGAAAGGGGAATTGCGTTATGGTCAAAAAGAACAGAGGGGAAAGGGCAGGGGAAATGAAGCAGAAAAATCCAACATTTTATCATATACTGCGCTCTTTTTTCGAGGACTTCCCTTTTTCTCCGAGAGAAAATATCGTCATTTGTCTCCTCTCACTCATTATTGTGCTGGGGAGTAGAATCCTCTTTATGCCATCCTTGGCACAAGAGAAATTTATAATGGAGGGGGGATTTACAGCGTGGGAGGAGACTATGCTTCTTTCTCTCCTGATGTACTGGAAAGTTTTTGCCATCTGTGTTCTCGCTTCGATACCGATTATGATCATACTTTGCCTCATCTTATGGGGTGTGTCGAAAAGAAATATGCGGAAATTAAAAGGTGTCAATCAGCAATGGGAGAAAATACCCTGGCTTCAAAACAACGGGTGTAAAAAAAGTAACAGGGAGGATCACTACGAGACTGTTATCCTATTCTTTGCTGTCGTGCTTGGAATGCTATCATTGTTTATTTCTTTTTTTACCGTGTTCCTTTTAGAACTTTATTATGGTGTCTTTAAGCAGATAAAAATGTATTGCCGCGTGAGAGGAGAACTGAAAGGAGCGTTGCAAGAGTAGAATATAATCTTTGTAAAGTCATGAGAGGGAGAGAGATATGCATGAGCAAAATGGCGGAGAAGAAGGATAAGAAGAGCTTTATGAGGTTGTTGATGATGACGAAGTTGTGACCATGGAAAGGGGGACAGCGCTTTTAAAGAGCTTGGAATGTCCGCAATCAATGTTTCATGGTAAAAAACGGGGTAAAAAAGCGGTAGGGGGAATTGCACTATGGTCAAAAAGAGCAGAGGGGAAAAGCAGGGGAAATGAAGCAGAAAAATGCAGAATTTTACGACAAAAGGCGCTTTTTTATCGAGAAAGTTCTTCTTTCTCCGAGAGAAATTATCGTCATTTGTTCCCTCTCACTTATCATTGAGCTGTGGAATAGGATTCTCTTTATGCCATCCTTCGCAAAATGGAAATTTACAGTATGGGCGGAGACTACACTTTTTTCTCTCTTAGTGTATTGGCAAGTTTTTGCCGTCTGTGTTCTTGCTTTGATCCCGATTATGATCATACTTTACGTCATCTTATTGGTTTTGTTGGAAAAAAATGTAGGAAAATTAAAAGGAGTCAATCCGCAATGGGAGAAAATACCTTGGCACCAAAATAACCGGTATAAAAAGAGCAATAAGGGGCATAGGTACGAGACTGTTATCGCATTTTTTTCTCTCGTGCTTGTCTGTGCGGTAACGTATATTTCGCCTTTTAGCATGGCTATTTTATATTTTTATTATGGTGTCTTTAAGCAGGCGAGACTGTATAGCCGCGTGAGAGGAGAACTGAAAAAAGTGTTGCAAGAGTAGAATACAATCTTTGTTAAGTCATGAGGGAAAGAGATATGGATGAGCAAAATGGCGGAGAAGAAGGACAAGAAGAGCTTTATGAAGTTGTTGATGATGACGAAGTTCTGACCATGGAAAGTGCGACAGCGCTTTTAAAGAGCTTGGGGTGGTCGGTGGAAATCGAGGGACGAGGGGATCATTTGGCTACCCTCTTCTTGCCCGATCGCGAAGTGCAGTTTCTCTATAATGACGAACATGATGAAAATGACGAACATGACGAAATGAGCAAAGATTGCCCAAATTTTGATCGTGGGCTTTTAGTTATGACCGGTATTTTTGCCGCAGCTTGCCAGACCATTAATCCTGATAATTCTCAAATTTTGCCAGTGGTGCATTTGAGTTTTGTGGCTAGAGGACTAGAAATTTTCGAAGAAAGAGTGACGGGGAAGCGTTTAAAGCAGGAGCTTGATAAAACTTTACAATGGGTGATGGATGATACACGTCTTCAGGAAATGTTTCACTCTCGCTATAGTGCGCCGCCTTGGGAAAACAACACTATAATTTGGTCAACTGATGAATACGTCGATCAGTTAGCTGTTAAAACCAATGGGGCACCTTATGCTCTGGCGCATCTTGCAGCTCTTGCGCTGCTTGGTGATGGGAAGACTTTACGCTCTTATCAAAAACGCTTGGCAGCAGGCAATCGGCTTGGCTTTGATGTCGGGAGCGAATCGGCAAATCTTGACGAAAGCCATCTTGAACGGGCTATGGTGATAGCACAAGAGGTGGCTAAAACAGAGCAGCTTAGTTACGCTGTTCTTGAACGGGCGGCAGATAAACTGTTCTTGAACGCTCATGAGTATCGGGATTTTAGATTTAGAGACCCAAATTTGTGCAATATAAAACGAGATTTTCAGAGAAAATGCGCCGAACGCAAAAGACAGGAATTAAGGGAACAAGGATTCATTGTGTATGATGAGGAAGCGATCTTTAAAGTTGAAGAGAAGAAGTACGGTTTCGATATCGTTTATATCAAGGATGGTGAACTAGAATTTCTCGATGTCAGCATTGATTAGTTGAGATGCTTCATGGGTGAGGAAAAAAGGCACTTCCTACAATCAAAAATTTTAAGGAAAATAAGAAAACAACACCATGCTTTAAAAAGTGCATTGAAAATTCCTTGAAAAATTTTGCTGGGAAAGAGTTGTAGCAAAGTGATTGCTCTATGGCTTTAAAGAAAAACTCATCCTTCCCTCGTGGAGGAAAAGATGATTGCTGTACAAAGAAAAGCTGTTGGGGCAGGTTTTCATTCTCTCTGTTTCCTTTTTGTTGAGAAGAGAAAACAAAGCAATCTTTTCATTGAGAGAAAGAAGTAAAGTAAAAATAAGGCCCCATCTTTATTGGGGCCTCTTCATTTTTATCTATGACGCTCTATGGGGGGCTTTAGAAAAGACTCCCTATTTTCTTGTAAAAAAGTATTTGTACGCAAACCATGATAGCAGAACGCAAAAAGTCAGTGAGCGCATAGAGTAAATTTTTTCCTGTATGATATAAATCATCTATTCCCCTCTCTTTTTTACAACAGTTACTTTTGTTTTTTAGTATATCCGATGTATCAAATGAGCCACTTGTTGGTTCGAGAAGCTGTAAATCATTTTTATCAACTTCATCAACAGTATAAGGAGAAACAATTGGTGCTTCTTCTTTATTAACTATACGATCAGAGTCTTGGAGTGCAAGAGCTAAGCCACTGGTGATTGCACTTGCTATGAAAAAATATCTTATATTCATAGTTTTTCTCCTATATTTATTTATAGAAATAAATATCAAAATGTATTATATATAAATTTTAGTTAAATACCTATAGTAAAAATGCAACAAACATGAAAAAGAAAGAAGTTTGTCTAGAAATTGACAAAATTAACCCTTAATTGCCTTAATGAATTCTTTCAGAATCTGTTTTATGGATGCATAAAGGTTGTTTTTAAGAGTCTTTACAGAGACTCATACAAAATGGGTGACAAAAAGAGCTGCTGAAAAAACGTCTTTTTGTGCCTATAGCCAAGGTGCTTATAAGCGCTGAGCATCCATAAGCGCTGCAAACACCCCGTAAGGGGTTGGGGTATATTCTATGAGGGGTAGGATACACTCTATGAGGGGCGGGATGCACTTTATGAGGGTCGGTGCATCCCGTAAGATTTGGGGTGCATCTTATGAGGGTTGGATGCACCCTATGAGGGGCGGGATGCACTTTATGAGGGTTGGTGCATCCCGTAAATTGGGGTGCATCTTATGAGGGTTAGATGCACCCTATGAGGGGCGGGATGCACTTTATGAGGGTTGGTGCATCCCGTAAATTGGGGTGCATCTTATGAGGGTTAGATGCACCCCATAGGGATTAGATTTTCTTATCTTATATCGAGTGATTGGCGCAGTTTCTATAGAAACTTTATTCTGTATCCTCAATATTTGCGATGATTATCCTCAATATTGTGATGATTTTATGATAAATTGAGTAAGGTGCTCTCAGAGGAAAAAGCTGAAAAATCTCAAAGAATACGGGTCCTTTGCTGCTCTTATTAGGGCGTTTCTTGATCTTTTTTTTTCATACAAGATTTAAGATTTATAAGCGATGTGCTTATAAAATTCTTGCATTAAAATAATAAACATAATGAGATATTAGACAGAAAAAAAGAGAGCCATATTTGTTCTTTTTCTTTAAGCAATGCAGTAAAATATATTTTTATTCAAATACACATCCTATCAATAGTCTCTGTTATAGATATCGTTCTGTCGTTATAGAAAATACTTTTATTTTAAAATGAAATTTTGAAGAAAAAATAAGTTTGAAAATCTGCTTAGGGGTGAGAGCAGAGGGAAGGCTATAGACTCGATTGATGAGAACATGATCAGATAACAGATGAGAAAATTTGGGTAGAAAAGTCTGAAAAAATTGCAAATTTTTTTTAAAATGGAAAGCCTTCAGTAAGGTTAATTGTTGGTAAAGGAATTTGCGAGAGGATGAAGGATGGGGGGAGTGTGATTGCCAGTGAAGAGGTGTGCGATGGAGGGACTGTTTGGTGCGTGTGATTCCAGCCAAGGTGTGTGATGGAGGGGCTGTTTGGTGCGTGTGATTCCAGCCAAGGTGTGTGATGGAGGGACTGTTTGGTGCGTGTGATTCCAGCCAAGGTGTGTGATGGAGGGGCTGTTTGGTGCGTGTGATTTCCAGCCAAGGTGTGCGATGGAGGGGTGTCGATGGTGCTTGCTGTTGTTTTGATTCGTTTTGCGGGCTTGCGTCCTCTCTCTGATGTTTCGTTCTTTTACAATCTCACTGAGTTTTATTGGCTCACTGGGGTTTATTGGTTGTATGGAGGGATGTCTTCATTTGTTGTTGTGTTCTTTGTGGTGGAAGATGATACAGAGCTCTTTTGGTTTGCGTAGCCCCAATGAAATGCGAGTAAGTCTAAACAGTCTCGTAAATGATCCGCAAGGGAGTTTTGTTTGCGTTTTGAGTCGCTTAATTCTTTGATTGCTTGATCGTAACCAACAACCTTTTCTACAAGTGAATAGCCAAGAACACCAAGCAGAACTTTGACCTTTTGTAAATGCGTGGAGGCTTCTATCTGACGTTCAATAGGGTGTGTGTAACCTTGGCTGTTTGCAACCTTTTCACGTGTATAGTCAGGGCTCATGTGAAGATCTGCTTGAGTTTGACGCCAATAAAGATAAAACCGTTCTGCTGCCCTATATTGCGCTTTGCTCAGATGCCCTTTCGCATATAAAAGGGCAATCGGACGGCTTTTTGCATTGGCAATGGCTTTGATCGTGCGCGGATTGCTGGAGCTTTCTCGATGAGCCGGTTGAAAATAAGGATTGCTTGTTTCAACAGCAATTTCTTGTGTCTTTAGGTGGCCAATGTGCGGTTGCTCTTCGCCGTGGTCGGAGGAAGCAAAAGGGTGTGTGTTGTTTTTGTGGTCCTCTTGGTTGATTCTTTTCTCTTGATGGTTCATGTCATCTCCTCCAAAATCATCATTTTATTTTCCGTTCAAAAAATCGGCTGTCAGTAGTTGTGGGCGCATGAGGGGGATAAGCTTTGGTTATTGTCTCCTTGGGGAATCCTTGGGAAAGTATTGGGTGTTAGGAAATTGAGGGGCTCTGTTTTGTTTGGATGTTGGCACTGATAGCTCGGTGTTTGAGGGGAATTTTTATGCACGCTTGCTTTTAAGCAGAAGGCGTTCTCAAAGGGGATGGTGTTTTGCCGCATTGTTGGCGGTGTCTTTCGTTTGTGCGTATAAAGGAGCGGGGGGATCGCTGTTGTGTGGGGATTGTTCTTGCCGGTGCTGGTGGTGTTCGCATGGTTGGAGTTGTCCTTGTTTTTATTTCTGAGAGAGCAAAGCAGAGGTGTGTTTGCTAGCTCTGGTATTCAAATGAGAGGATGTTTCTCTTGATGATGGTGCTTTTCTTTTGTTCTCTTATGAAAAGTGATGTGTGTTGAGGGGCTATGGGCGTGGTTCTTGAAATGGAAGTGTTTTGCTGCATGGTTGGAGTTGTCCTTGGTTTATCAAGGGGAAGGCATATAGAGGACGGGTGCATAAGGAAGCAGAAGATGCGGGGCATATGGTGTGTTGTTTTTGAATTGGTTGGCGTTTTACTGTATTGTTGGTGTTGTTGTTGATAAGGAGTGAGCTATGGCCATTACGTGGGGTGTATTTTTGGAGCGGTTGGCGTTTTGTGGCATTGTCTTTGGTGTCATCTGTGGTGCCTATGCTTTACTTTATAGAGTATCGAGGAGGTTTGGGGTTACGCGGGAATTGTTCTGGGTGTGTGCGGGGGCTAGCTTCATTCTTCCCCCTGTTGACGATTTTATTTGTAGGCAAACAGAGCGAATTGGTTTGGACTGGCTTTGGTTCTCGAATAAGTGGGTGTTTTGCTTCATGATGGGCATTGCTCTTGGTGTTATCTCTATCGTTGTTCAAGGGGAGTCAAGCGTTGTGGTGTGATGTGGGGGGGGTGATGGGGGGCTTTGCATTGTTGGAACTATCCTTGATTTTGCTTCTGTGGGAATGAGGTGCCTTCGTGTCATGGGGGATTGGTTCTTGAAATGAGAAGTGTTTTGTTGCATCGTGCTTGGGGTTGTTTATAAAGGAGCGGGCGTATGGCTGCTATGCGGGGCGTGTTTTTAACGGCAGTGAAGTTTTGTTGTCTTGTCGGTTTTTTTCTTGGTTGGGTTTATGTAACTACGGGGATGCCCGTTGTGACGTGGGAGGTCTTTCTGCAAGGGCTGGTGTTTTGCGGTGTTGTGAGTGCTGTCTTTGTTTTTATCGGGGTGGGGGCAAAGAGCACGACTGTTGCGTGGTTGGTGTTTTTGAAGGCGTTGGTGTTTTGCTGCATTGTGGGCGTTGCTCTTGTTTTTGCCTATCAGGAATTAAAGCGTTCTGAGGTGATGTGGGATATTTCCTTAATAGTGGCGGGGATCATTGCATTGTTGGAGCTGTTCGTGATTGTGCTTTCAAGGGTGCACAGTGAATGGGCGGCGCGTTGTGTATGGCTTTTGAAGCTTTTGGTGTTTGCCGGCATTGTTGGAGTGGTCGCGAGTTTGGCGCGTATGGGAGCGAGGAATATGGGGGTTGACTGGTTTGTGATCTCGGATGATGGGGTATATTCCTGCATAGGTGTGTTGATTGTTCTGTTTGCTTATGAGGGGGTGAGGTGTGTGAGGGTTCTATGGGCTTGGTTATTGGAGAGGGGGGCGTTGGCTTTGCGTTCAAGATAACGCCTTGGCGTGAGGGGCTGTTCATGGGAGCAGCGATAGCGGTAGGTTTTGGGATCAAACCAAAGACCAATTTTACCTTCAAAATCACCTGAACGTTGTTTGGCGATATTCATAATCACACCAGGGCGTTTGGCTAATTCTGCTTTTTCTTCTTCACCTGACGCGGCAAAAATTTTGTCTTCTAAGGATCGATTGCGCCAAATGGTGATGATGTTAAAGGCATTGGCACCAATTTCTGAGGCCCCTTTAATATCTTCCGTGCCGGGGATCTCTTTATCCAGCCCTCCTTTGCGGGCATGGGCGACAAGGTGAATGTGAACGGCGTTTAAAACAGCCCAATCAACCATCTTATAAACCGCTTGTTCTTGTCCCGCATAGTCATCTGAACAGATACCAAGCCGCATGAGACTGTCGATGATAAATTGATCGCAACCATAGCGCGCACGGCAATAGTCAAAAACATCTAGCAGTGTGTCAACGCTTGATTTACCAACATGCTCGTAGAGAATCAGCCCGTCGTCTAAAAAATGAAGAATCCGTTCAATCATTTCTCTGGTCGGTTGTTCTAAGCCTCCTGTTTGTTTTGTTAAACGGCGTAGCGATTGTTCTCCTTTCATTTCTAGGGAGGCTAAGCAAAGACGACTCTTTTGCGAAATCCAATGGGGAATACAGTCTGATAATAGTTGACTCTTGCCGGCACCACTTGCACCACTCCATAGCGTTAATTCCGCTGGACGGAAATATAATTTCCCATTGAGTTTCGGATAGGGAGCCGTATAGCCTTCATGCTGTTCAGGCGTTGGCCAAAACAGCCCTATCACTTGATCCTTATAGTCTGAGGCGCGGCGTAAACCTTTTGGCGCAAAGCTTTTTGCTGATAAAAAGGCTGCTTTTATGGTGGCTGCATCAATACCAGAAGTTAAACAGTCATTGGCATCCTTACGGGGTAAGCAAACGCGATAGCAACGGTGGCGACCAAGTCGGTTGGCAATTTCATGGGCTGCTTCTTCACCCGGTTTGTCCATATCGGTGGCTAAAAAAATGGTCTCAAAAGGTTCTAAATTGTCAAATTCATTTTCAATCCAGTTGTGTTTTCCACCAACGCCTCCTCCAAACGGGACAGAAACTGCCGGATATCCATAGGCTGCTAAGGAAAGTGCATCAATTTCTCCTTCAGTGATAACAAGAGTTCGATTGGTCGAAGCAAATGTTTGATTTATGGGAGTGGTGTGCGTGGATGCGGGGGCGGTGTGCGTGGCTGTGGGGGTGGTGTGCGTGGATGCGGGGGCGGTGTGCGTGGCTGTGGGGGTGGTGTGCGTGGATGCGGGGGCGGTGTGCGTGGATGCGGGGGCGGTGTGCGTGGCTGTGGGGGTGGTGTGCGTGGATGTAGGAGCGGTGTGCGTGGCTGTGGGGGTGGTGTGCGTGGATGCGGGGGTGGTGTGTGTGGCTGCGGGGGTGGTGTGCGTGGATGCGGGGGTGGTGTGTGCGGATGCGTGGGCGGTGTGCGTGGATGCGGGGGTGGTGTGTGCGGATGCGTGGGCGGTGTGCGTGGATGCGGGGGTGGTGTGTGTGGCTGCGGGGGTGGTGTGCGTGGATGCGGGGGCGGTGTGTGTGGCTGCGGGGGTGGTGTGCGTGGATGCGGGGGCGGTGTGTGTGGCTGCGGGGGTGGTGTGTGCGGATGCGGGGGTGGTGTGCGTGGATGCGGGGGTGGTGTGTGTGGCTGCGGGGGTGGTGTGCGTGGATGCGGGGGTGGTGTGCGTGGCTGTGGGGGTGGTGTGCGTGGATGCGGGGGCGGTGTGCGTGGATGCGGGGGTGGTGTGCGTGGATGCGGGGGTGGTGTGCGTGGATGCGGGGGCGGTGTGCGTGGATGCGGGGGTGGTGTGCGTGGCTGTGGGGGTGGTGTGCGTGGATGCGGGGGTGGTGTGCGTGGCTGTGGGGGTGGTGTGCGTGGCTGCGGGGGCGGTGTGTGCGGATGCGTGGGTGGTGTGCGTGGCTGCGGGGGTGGTGTGTATGGCTGCGGGGGTGGTGTGTGTGGATGCGGGGGTGGTGTGTGCGGCTGCGGGGGTGGTGTGTGCGGCTGCGGGGGTGGTGTGTGCGGATGCGGGGGTGGTGTGTGCGGCTGCGGGGGCTTGTGCTGGGGAGCAAAGAGCTTGCCAGCCAAAGAGAATCGGTTCACACTGTGCTGTTGTTGGTTTCGGTTTTGCACCTGCTTGTGCGAGCCGTTCTTTCACCATGGCTAGGGTGCCATCCGGCTTATAAAAGGGAAAAATGATTTTTTCACCCTCTTCTCCTATGCGGTAACGCTTTAAAATCTCTAGGGGAATATGGCGCTCTTGATTGAGATAGGTTTTTACTAAATTTTGCGGTGTTCCACCTGTGGGAACTGGTGGGCGACGATAGGAGCGATGGGGTGCCATAAAGGGTTTTGGACGCGTCAGATTGAGAGTGGCACGCGCTTCTTCTAGTGCTTGAGAAAGACTTATCCCTTTGACTTCACACCAAAGATCTAAAAGGTCACCGCCTCTGCCTTCCGCAAAATCATACCAAAGACCCGCTTTATTGCCGCTTAAGCACACCGATAAGCTTTTGCCCGTTTCGCCGCGCGTGCTTCCTACAAGCCAATCATTACCGCGTCTGCGCCCTTGTGGAAGAAGCATTTGGGCGATTGTTCCTGCTTGGGCGATAAGTTTTTGTTTGATCTCAAAAATGGTGCTCATGTTGACCTGTGGGGTTGTTGATCGCTTGCGTGAAGGGGGCTGTTGTCATTGCCGTGTTGGTGCCCTTGTGGAAGAAGCATTTCAGCGATTGTCCCAGTTGGTGGGTTCAGTTTTTGTTTGATTGTGAAAATGGTGCTCATGTTGACCTGTGGGGTTGTTGATCACTTGTGTGAAGGGCGTCATTGCCATTGTTGTGCGTGTTGGTGCTAATCTTGCCGTGTCTGCTCTTGTTGCACTTGCCATTGCTGTGTTGGTGCCCTTGTGGGAGAAGCCTTTGGGCGATTGTTCCGGATGGTGGGTTCCGTTTTTACTTGATTGCGAAAAGGGTGCTCATGTTGACTCGTGGGGTTGTTGATCGTTTGTGTGAAGGGGGTTATAGTCATTGCCGTGTCTGCTCTTGTTGTGCTTGCCATGGCTGTGTTGGTGCCCTTGTGGGAGAAGCATTTCAGCGATTGTCCCTGCTTGGGCGATAAGTTTTTGCTTGATTGTGAAAATGGTGCTCATGTTGACCCATGGGGTTGTTGATCGATTGCGTGAAGGGCGTCATTGCCATTGTTGTGCGTGTTGGTGCTAATCTTGCCGTGTCTGCTTTTGTTGCACTTGCCATTGCTGTGTTGGTGCCCTTGTGGGAGAAGCCTTTGGGCGATTGTTCCGGATGGTGGGTTCCGTTTTTACTTGATTGCGAAAAGGGTGCTGGTGTTAACGCGTGTGGTAGTTGATGAGACTGCGGTAAAGAGCATCATTGTCGTTGTAAGGCTGCTTGCTGGAATGTTGGCTAAAAATGGCAAGCCTTTCTTGATGTTCTTTTATGCGTTCAATTTCTCGGCGATACCAATTGCGCCATGTGGCTTGCCAATCGACTTTAAGCGCTTCCTTGCCGCTTTTGGCTTGCCAATAATCGCGAAATTTCTTTTCTTGCCAACGCGCTTGATCTTCACTTAAACCTTCTGAAATCGCTGCGTTAATGTCTGCTTGCCAATCGGTTGGAAGACGGTGGCCCTTCGCTATCGTTCCTTTGGCTGTCCTGCCTTCGCAACTTGTCGGACTGCTTTGCTCCTGCCTGCTCTCGCCCGAGGCGCTTTTTGTGAGAGAGACTACAGGAGTTGAGGAGGGGGAGCTTTTTGTGTTTGTATCACAAGTAACAGAATTTTCTACGGCTCCATCAGAGAGGAGAAAATTTTTTTTGCCTTCTCTCACGTTGAGAGAGTTCTTTGCCGTTTCATGAGAGAATTGTTGGGAAGGGGTGAGAAATTGTTCGCTGGATGGGTGAGGGGGCGCTTTATCAAGTGAGGGGGATGAACAGGGATGCTGTTCCTCATTTGATTCTTCCTCTAATGCTTTTGTGTTCAGTAAAAGAAATTTCTTTTCTGAAACACCGTTAGGTGTTTCCTTTTCTTCTCCCTTTTGAGCTTCTGAGTTTCGTTCAGCATCTCTTGGACTCCCGTTGAGCAGTTGTTGAATCTCTGCATTGATTTTCTTGCGTTTTCTTGCTGAACAGTGCCCCGCAAAGGACTTCTGTTCAAGCAATTTTGCCCGCTCTTGAAAGATGCTTTCACAACGCTTATTCCATAAACCATTGGCTAAATTTAAAATCTTGCCCTCTTGAATGAGCATTTCTAAAACATTTACAAAAGTTCGCTTGTCACAACCACAAAGACGCGCTAAACGTGTTTCCGATAACTCTAGAGGACGGCCACGTGCATACATTTCATTGAGAAGAATCGTATAGATTCCAATCTCGTGGGCGCGCATTCCCCGTACCCCTCCTAGAAAATCATTCTGATACCAACAAACATAAGGAAGCGTAGACGATTCATAGTGAGGAGTTTCTTGGTGATTGGTTTGTTTCATGGTTTAATCCTCTTCCTTCTGTTTTTCTATTTTGGTGGTACAAAACCGAAAACAGCATTTTATGTGTTTTGGAGCGTTCGATGAAAATTGTACGCTTGAGAAATAGGTGCTTCGGTTTTGTGCAGTTTGTTTTGTGAAATGATGACTCTTTTTAGGTGTTTCTTTATGAAGTCTAACAGTCGTTTGCCATGTTTAGATGTATGCAACCTTACCGTTTAAAATACGGAGAGGGCATCGATAAAGAGGAACAATAGTTTTAAACGCAAGAGGCTTTCTGAAGTCTTGTAGGGCTTTGGGAGATGCCTTTTTGCATTTTTTGGAGTGATGAAATGTGCTCTTGATTTGAAAAATGAATGTTTATTCCCCCTTAATAAAGTAAATTTATCTTCTTAATTCTATCCTTTTTGGAGGATATTTCAAGCCCGTTTTACAAAAAGGACGTGTTTTTTTTAAAAGACGCGCTATATGGTGAAACTATGAATATCGATGGTTGGCGACAAAGATTACGTGGCACTCTTGAAAAAAGTGGACGGTCAAAAAGATCTGTCTCCCTCGCCGCTGGTAAAGGTGCAGGGTATCTTCATTCTATTCTCTCTGAGGGAAAAGAGCCAACAATCGAGTCCCTCTCGCGCATTTGCAACGAAATTAATATCAGTATGAATTATATTCTCTATGGTCAGGGGGCAAGCCCTGAAGATAAAGAATTTATCGAACTCATCTCAAAGATTTCTCCTGAAGAGAGGAAGGCAATCTTGACTCTTTTGCGGCGACCAACTGCCGAAGTAACAGAATAAGTTCTTTCTGTGTTTTTGAATCAAGAGTGCGCCAGTATTCTATCAATTTTAAATCACTCATTTTAGCTCTCCTGTCTGTTTGTGGTTGCATTGAGTAAGAACAAATAGAGAACAGTGGAAGGGAGTCAGGTGAACAAAAGAGCACAGAATTTTGCCCATAGCCGGTGGTTGCGCGTCATAAAGACTAAAAATATATCTTTTATTAAGGATAAAATAATTGACTTGTCCCCCATAGAGGATATAAGGGTAACGCTATATTTTGTCTTGTCAAGACAAAGCTGTGCTTTATCAACTATCGAAAGGGGGGAAATTATGAAAAATATTCCATTCGTTAAAGAGGATGAAATTATTGTCATTCTTTGTGAGGAGGAAAAGGGCGAGGCTTATGAAGGACCGCTCGAACAAATCGAAGAAGTGCTCGAAATCATTGAAGAATATGAAACGGTTCAAAGAATCTTGCGTCTCGATCTCATGACGCTGCATGCAGAGGATGTTAGTGAACAACTCGCTGATGCCTATGTCGCAAATTATGAAATTGACGAAGAACAAAATACCCAACTTCAACCTTTCATCCTGAATAGTGAGGCTTATCATATCTGGTTAGAGGAAAAAGTCGCCCGCGATTATGAAGATAATCGCTATGGGTCTTACGAAAAACAACATCGTTTGCGGCCGTGTGATGTCTTGAAGGATTACTGGTGGTGAAAAATTATGGCAAGTTATCTTCAGACTTTTTATCAGGGATTTCCACTCTATTACGCTGGAAATATAAAAAATACAATCAGACTCGAACCACAAAAACACCATGCAATCCTCTTCAGTTCAACAAAGGTTGCAGAGTGTGTCGCGAAAAATTTGGCCGAAACATATCAGCGAGACGATTTTTCCATTGTGCAACACCATGATTGAAAATTTTGTAACAGCATATTGAAAGGAGATCTTGCGCAAAGCCAAGATGCGGGGTGGGGCATTGTACAAGGGTATTCGTGTACAAGGGTATGAGCGCATTGATGCATGGGGGCGGAAGTATACCTTGTGCATGAGCGGAGGCATATGCTGTGCTTGGGGAAGGCAGGAGGGGGCAGAAGGGATGGAGGGGGCAGGTATGGGTAGGTATGGGAAGCCTCTGGGGGAAGTGCTTGGGGGGGGCATTTGCGGGAAGATCTTGCCGGCTGCTGAGGGATTGGCGGTATGGGGAGCAGGATGTTTAAAAGCTTCTCAGTTGTTGGGCAAAGGAGGCGATGGGTTCCAAGGAAGGGTGGCGGGGGTGAGCATGGGGGGATGAGCATGAGTGGGGGTGTCAGCAGAGCGGGTAAAAGATGCGGGGGTCTTTGAAAGGGCTTGGCATAAGATCAAGAGGGGCGTTTTTATAGGAACGTTAGCACATTGGTTATCTATGCGTTGATGCATGGGGGGCAGGAGGGATGGAGGGGGCAGGTATGGGTAGGTATGGGAAGGGAGGGGAAGCCTCTGGGGGAAGTGCTTGGGGGGCATTTGCGGGAAGATCTTGCCGGCTGCTGAGGGATTGGCGGTATGGGAAGCAGGGTGCTTAAAAGGTTGTAAAAAAATGTAGTAAAGTGTGGGGAGAGGGTGATGCCAATACTTATCGAGTGTGTTCAGGGAACAGAGCAATGGCTACAAGCACGCAATGGCTTGATTACCGCTTCTTTGTTTGAAATGGTGATGGCACGAAAAAAACAGGGACAAAAAACTTCAAGATATCATGCTCTTATGATGAAACTGGCTGGGGAAAGAATCACTGGCAAAATCGTCGATGAGGGAACGACATTTTCTATGCGGCGCGGAACAGAGCTAGAACCAAAGGCGCGACAGCTTTATGGAACACTCACCAACACTCAGCCTGAATGTATTGGATTTGTTCTCGCCGATGATCGTATGAAAGGTTTTTCTCCTGATGCTTTTGTTGGAAAAGAAGGAGTGTTGGAAATTAAAACTAAAAAGCCCGAAATCCTTATCCCGTATTTCTATCAAAAGAGTTTTCCCGAAGAACATAAAGCACAATGTCAGGGAGGATTGTGGATCGCTCAACGGGAATGGGTGGATTTAATGCTCTATTGGCCGGATATGCCGCCTTTGATTAAGCGCGCTTATCGTGATGAAGTTTATATTCGAAAACTTGAAAGTGAAATTGACCGTTTTAATGAGGATTTGCAGATCATGGTACAGCACATTAAGTCTGCTGAGACAGGATTTGGTCTGCGAAGGGAAAATGTCTTTGAAAGAGAGACAAGAAAAAAGCATACACGAGAAAGGGGCACAAGGAGAGGAACGAAGTAAGAGTTTTGTAGAGCGGGATGGAGTGTGTTTGCTGGGGAGGGGTGAGAGTTTGGTGGAGGAGTGGAGTGTGTTTGCGGAGTGGGATGAGAGTTTGGTGGAGGAGTGGAGTGTGTTTGCGGAGTGGGATGAGAGTTTGGTGGAAGGGGGAGTGTGTTTGCGCGGAGTGGGATGAGAGTTTGGTGGAAGGGGGATGGAGCGTGTTTGTGCGGAGAGGACAGTGTTGAAGAATTAAAAGATGTGAAAAGATCTCATGATCTCGCAAAGAGAGGATCAAAGGGTGGTGAAAATGGGGTGATGGTAAGAGCGATAGCGTGAGACTATACTTTCGGGGAATGGAAGAGCGCAAAATGGGGAAGAAAATACCGTAAAAAGTGGGCGGAATGCTGGAGAAAATGGTGCTGCGAGAGAGGATTGAACTCTCGACCTCTCCCTTACCAAGGGAGTGCTCTACCACTGAGCTACCGCAGCCCTTTGCAATCTGTGCGCTGTCTTGTGCCATATTGTCATAAAATAGGCAAGAGAACATTTCTGCATTCTTGAAAGAAAACACTTCTTGTGTCATGACAGAGACTGCTTATACAAAAGCCATAAGTTGCTTTAAAAAACCCATAAAAGGTTGCGTAATGATGATGACACAAAGGGATCAGAAACAACAGGAACTTAATCACAAAGATGAAAAACAAAAACGACGCCAAGAAAGATTAGCTCAACAATTGCGCCAAAACTTAAAGCGCCGAAAAGAGCAAAGTCGAAAAAGAATACAAACAGAAAATTAAAAAATGTCCTTTATGACTTCTTTGCAACCAAAATCCACTCTGATTCGTTCTAACATTGAGGACTCGTCTTAAAGTTGCCGATTCCATTCTAAAATTATAACAAAAATGACTTCTCAAGGGGGTAAAACCTTTGGAAGGGGAAACACAAAGGGAAAAAGGGAAAACACCTATGGATGCTATTCAAATTGTTGGTGGCAAAAAACTTAAAGGAATTATTCCTATCTCAGGGGCAAAAAATGCTGCTTTGCCTCTTATGATTGCATCGCTGCTGACTGAAGAAACGCTCACTTTAGAAAATATTCCACATCTGGCTGATGTCGAATTGCTTATTCGTATTCTCAATAATCATGGAGTGGGATATGCTGTCGATGGGCAAAAAGTCCACAACGATTGTACAGATGCAAGAACAATCCATTTTACCGCACAACAAATCGTTACAACACGCGCCCCATACGAATTGGTGCAAAAAATGCGCGCAAGCTTTTGGGTGATCGGCCCCTTGCTCGCGCGTTGTGGTGAGGCCTATGTCTCATTGCCTGGGGGATGCGCTATCGGGACAAGACCCGTCGATTTTATCCTTGAGGGGCTTAAAGCTTTAGGAGCCCATATTGCTATCGAAAATGGATATGTCCATGCTAAAGCTCCTCGGGGACTAAAAGGTGCACAATATTGTTTTCCTAAGGTCACTGTTGGTGGAACTCATGTCATGCTGATGGCTGCAACGATGGCTAAGGGAACAACCGTTCTTGATAATGCTGCTTGTGAACCTGAAGTGGCTAATCTTATTCGAACCCTCAATGCTATGGGGGCAAAAATAGTCGGGGAAGGAACTAAAACACTCACAATCGAGGGGGTGAAAAAACTTCATGGGGCTAGAGTCAAGGTCATCCCTGACCGTATTGAAGCTGGAACCTATGCTATGGCGGTGGCTATGACAGGCGGCGATGTCTTGCTCAAAAATGCAAACCCTAACCATCTGACCAAAGTGCTCAAAGTCCTCCAAAAAACCGGACTCGATATTCAAATAAAACCTAAAGGAATTCATGTTAAACGAAATCCACTGCAATCAAAAATAATGCCAGTCGATATCAAAACGGGACCTTATCCCGATTTTCCAACCGATCTCCAAGCGCAATTCATGGCACTGATGACAAGAGCTCAGGGAATCGCGCAAATCACTGAAACAATTTTCGAAAATCGCTTTATGCATGTGCAGGAACTCTCCCGTTTGGGCGCTCAGATCAAACTCGATGGGCAAACAGCAACCGTCTATGGAACAGACCAACTACAAGGGGCGCCCGTGATGGCTACTGATTTGCGCGCCTCCGTCTCTCTTGTGATTGCTGCTCTGGCGGCAAAGGGCGAAACTGTCGTGAACCGTGTCTATCATCTTGATCGCGGCTTTGAGAAGCTGGAGCAAAAATTAGCGCAATGTGGTGCTCTCATTCAACGCGTAACAGCTTGAATTCTCTCCGCATGTTTCTTCTCTTTGCGGAGGTCTTTGCTTTAAGAACCTTGAGCTTAAGAACCAAGGTTTGTTGATTTTTTCAATGGCGGATATGAAAGGGCGGAGGATGTTATGCGTTAACTCGTGTTTCTCATCGTAATTGCGGCTTTGGGAAGCTGGAGCAAAAATGAGCGCAATGGGGTGCTCTCCAACGCGTAACAGCTTGAATTCTCTCCGCATGTTTCTTCTCTTTGCGGGGGCCTTTGCTTTAAGAGCCTTGAGCTTAAGAACCAAGGTTTGTTGATTTTTTCAATCAATGGGGGGATGAAAGAGCGGAGGATGTTAGGATTTTGGCGAGCAAGAATAAGAGAGCTTAAAGGCACCTGCCTCTTATAAAAAAATCAACAAAGACTCTTTTCATTTTTATTGCTCATCTCCTGAAATTGTCATGTTTTGCTGTAAGGACACTATAGGGCGGTGAGAAAAGCTAGGGATAAATTGAGAGATCAAGTGCTTTTAAGAGTGTGGTGGTCTTCAGGAGAGGGTTTGGCTAATGGAGCCCTTGAGGAAATCACTCATGAGGGGGTGTGATCAGTAAGCGAAACCAATTGAGAGAGGGCGGTCTGTAAATAGGGCGATACTGCTGGAAAGTTTCGTCCTTTAGAGGGGAAAGAGATCAAAAGTTAAGTCTGATGATTTTGTGCGTCGCCGCGATGATTGAGGGGGGAAACAGAGAGCTCAAATCTAGAAGGGAAAGAAGTATACTCTTTCGTATTTTTAGAATGTCGCAGAGGGTGCGAGGTGTTACTCTCTCCAAGGGGCATGGAACGAAAAGCAAAAGGCGTATTCGAGGTCTGTGCTTTTTATTCCCAGAAGATCAATGCAAAAAGCGCGCTCGTACCCGGTGGGGAATAAGGTGCGAGCGAGAAGTCAACAGTTTAACGCTATTTCTATAGACAAAATGGGCTGCGCAAGAGAGGGAAATTGCTCAAAAAATAAGCAAGGCATCCGTGAGAGAGAACCGTTCAAAAGAGATGAAAGACGAAAAAATTCAAACAGAGAGGTGCAAGGCGCGTTTGCAAAAAATGACTGAGAGACTCGATGCCCCTCTTTGCTTTTTTATACCGATCTCTCAATAAAAATGCCTCATGCTTGTGAGACAATCTGGTCCTTGAGACAATAGTGTGGTGAGGCAATATTATGAGGAGTATTTGCCTCCTGAAAAATTTTATAGAGCTTAAATCTAATAATATTAAGGGAAGTTGGTGGTTTATTTTTTATAAAAGTAAAAAAAATTTAAAGAAGCTCTTGCTTAATAAGAAATTATTCGCTATGGAAGGTCTCAGGGAAGAGGTTTTCATGTTTCCCCGCAGAAATATCCCAATGGGGCCTCTTTCTCTTCCTTTTGAAAATCATAAAAATTTTATCATTAACACGAGTGTGTGCGACGCTGAAATGGAAGCGTGTGTAACGCTGAGACGCGAGTGTGTGCGGCATTGACTGCGTGTTGCAACCGTTTTTACAACTGTTTTTTGTTGGCGCTCATCTTGTTCCCTTGCGCTGCTATTCTCTTCATTGGTGGGGGGAAAGTTTTGGGTGGGGTTGAAAAATCTGCTTGCCAAAAAGTGTTGCTTAAAACAGTGGAGCGCAATGATCAAAGGAAGCGCTGAAAGAGATTACCAAAAATCTGGAATTTCAGGCTTTAAATGAGGACCAATTCGGACGGCTGAAACCTTTTCTGCTAAGCCCGTGCGGTCTGAAAGTTCAACCGCTAAACCACAAAGAGTGGCTGGGCCTTTTGCGGGTTCATAACGATCCTGCTTCTTCTTATAGAGAAAACGGTGGAGAGGTTCTTCCTTATCCATGCCAAGGGATGAGTTATAATCACCACACATTCCCGCATCCGTTAAGTATGCACTGCCACCTTCCAGAATTTGTGCATCAGCCGTGGGAATATGCGTATGCGTTCCTGCAATGACGCTTACACGACCATCAAGAAAATGGCCGAAACATTGCTTCTCACTCGTCGTTTCTGCGTGAAAGTCAAAAATAATTGCATCGGCTTGTTCCATCAAAGAGCAAGCACATAAAATCTTTTCAGCCGTTTCAAAGGGATCAATGACCTTGCACGGCATAAAAACACTGCCCAAAAGATTCGCAACAAGAACACGGGCGCCATTCTTAGCCGTAAAAATATCAGAACCCTTGCCTGGAGCTTTTTTCATAAAATTGGCTGGACGTAAAAAACGATCGCTCTCATGCGCATATTGAAAGGTTTCTTGACACGAAAAAGCATGATTGCCCGTTGTGACAACGTCAACACCTACCATTAAAAGATCTTGATAGGTCTCTTGGCTGATCCCAAAACCGTGAGAGGCATTCTCACCATTCACCACCACAAAATCAAGGCACCATCTCTTGATCAGTTGCGGAAGCTGTTCAAAAACAACCCTACAACCTGTCATTCCTACAATATCACCTAAAAACAAAAAACGCATAGGCGTTTTAATCACATTTTAACGCTTGAAGGAACCCTTTTCTGTAAAAATTTCTTGCAACACAAGATCATGCTCAGCATGGGGAATGGATTCAACTTCCTGACATGAAAAGCCTAAACCTAATAATTTAATCTGATGCCCCTGTTTTTCAAGAGCGCAAACCGCGCGATCATAATAGCCCCCTCCATAACCAAGACGGTGACATTGTTTGTCAAATGCGGAAAGGGGAACAATAATCACATTCGGTATAACAACCGCATGGTCTTTACCAGGACCGAATGTGCCAAAGCGCATCGGTTCTAACGCCATGTCTTGCGAAAAGGCACGAAAAACCATCGTGGTTTCGTCAAGAACTGCTGGTAAGGCTAAACGCCCACCACGCAATGCAATGGCTTCTAATAAAGGGCGCGGATCACTTTCCGATTTAATCGGCAAATAACCCGCAAGAATCATGCGTGAAAAATCAGCACCCTTTTCTTCAAGACTCTCAAGAATTAAAGAACAGGCACGCTGCGAAAAAACAGTCCGCTCTTTTGACGCAAGAGCATCACGCTTTGATAAGCCCATTTTGCGTAGCGCGCTGCGAAATTGTGAAGCAGACTCCCGCCCTTTTGTCTCCATTGGTCTCTCTACCCCATTGCCTTAGAAAGGCTTCTTCCCTTATGAAAGCCCATTGCTTTATATAAGCCCATTTCTTTATGAAAGATTTTATGTCTATCGTCTTGTAACAGAATAAAGCCCTAGCCTATAAAACATGCGCAAATTTCTTGAAAAAAGTATCATAATCCGCTTCATCTCTAAAAAGAGGTGATCCGCAACAGCCGATGGAAAAAGTTGACCCCGGGAACCTAAATAAATAGGTGGGCGCCATATGAAAAAGCCCACGGGCCTTCTCAGGGACAGCTCCCTTGGAGATCAATAAGGTCTCAGGAATACGTTATTTCCTGTCGAGAAGTGCAGAACACCCTCTCTTACTATAAAACAGTTTTCAATTTTCAGCTAGAGATAAAATCATCTCAATGCAATCTCTTTAGAGTTGTCCTCAATAAGCTATTGTTTGGTCGGGTGGTGGATGACAAAAATCTCTCGCCTGAGGGTTTCTGAGAGCTAGAGCCATCTTGCTTCTAGGAGTTTACAAATTCAAAAAGTGCCTTTTCAAAAAATGCCCTGTCAATTGCGTGGCTCATGCTCTAAAGCAGGGGTTAAGATCACGCATGCTTAAAGGTGAGCAGGGTTTAAGGGGCGGGAGGGTAAGTTTGTCACATCGAGGGATGGTAATCCATCTGTATTCCGCAACGCTTGAGGGGCAGTGCGGTAAAGGGCAATTGGCAATGTTCTCATCGTGATCGCGGCATTTTCAAAGGTAACTTTTAAAGGGGGGGGAAGTTTTAAAGGAGTGGGTCAGTTTGGCTTGGTTAAGTTTAAAGGGCTTGGCTAAGTTTAAAGAGGTTGTGCGGTTTGTTCGTCTAACAGGACCTCAAGGCGTTTTTGAAGCTGCTGCATTTGCGGATAATATTCAAGGGCTTTTTCATCAGTCTTGAGAGCAAGTTTGGGACGCTGCGTTGCTTCCATGGTTCTTCCCAAGCTCAAAAAAACCTATGTAATTGCGTGGCTCACGCTCTAGAGCGTGGTTAAGGTTACGGAGGCTTAAAGGTGAGTAGGGTTTAAGGGGCGGGAGGGTAAGTTTGTCACATCGAGGGATGGTAATCCATCTGTATTCCGTAACGCTTGAGGGGCAGTGCGGTAAAGGGCAATTGGCAATGTTCTTATCGTGATCGCGGCATTTTCAGAGGGAAGTTTTAAAGGAGTGGGGCAGTTTGGCTTGGTTAAGTTTAAAGGGCTTGGTTAAGTTTAAAGAGGTTGTGCGGTTTGTTCGTCTAACAGGACCTCAAGGCGTTTTTGAAGCTGCTGCATTTGCGGATAATATTCAAGGGCTTTTTCATAGGCTTTGAGAGCAAGTTTGGGACGTTGCGTTGCTTCCATGGTAACTCCAAGCTCAAAAAAACCTATGTAATTGCGGGGTTCAAGCTCTAGAGCGTGGTTAAGGTCAAGCATGGCAAGTTTAAAGTCACTCAGTTGAATATGAATCCACGCGCGTCTTATCCAAGCTGCAGCGTAAGTAGGCTCAAGCACTAGGGCATTGTCAATGTAATCAAGAGCAAGACCATAATTGTCAGCATTGATCGCATTTTCAGCCCATGACATCAAAAGGTCAAGGGTCTCACTGCCCGATTGTGACCATAAACGTTGAAGCTGACCGCTTATCTTTTTGGCTTCTTGAATATTCGCACAAAATTTTAATTCTTTCAGAAGACGTGAAACTTCTGCCTCTTTGCGCTGCTTTGCTCTGTCAACAGAGGAAGGGGCATTGACAAAATCTTCTAAAATCATCGCAGATGTATTAGAATCAGAGGGGGCTGGTGCTGAGGGGGAATCACTGGGGATCAATTCATCTAATGGCAAAAACAATTGGGGCGAGGGATGATCTTCAGGAAGTGAAGGAGGTTTCTGCCCATAGCTAGCAGGAATGAAACAAAAAATGCTGAAAACAACAAAAAGAGAATGTGCAAAAGAATGCAAAAAATTACGCCGAAAAAAACAAAAGAAACCTAATGGCAAAGCTCTAAAAAAAATAAAAAAACACATCAAGACAACTTCTCTAAAGAGAAAAGCGTACCGCAACTGAGATGCAAACCGGAATAATCTCACAATTAGTTCTTGAGAAAAAAATATTTTTTGAGAGATATAAAGCTTTAATGCCCGCAAAAAGCAGGCACAAAAACTCTCAACCCTGACGGGCTCTAAAACGCGGGTTTGTTTTATTGAGGATATAAACACGACCTTTACGGCGCACCAAACGATTGTTACGGTGGCGCTCCTTCAATGCTTTAAGCGAATTTTTAATTTTCATGATACTCACCGTCTCACATTCATGTAACGCAATACCATAATGAACCACTCTTTCGACACTTTATGCGTTCCTAACAGAATTGAATTCCATTAGACTCTTGGTAGACTCTACCAAATGACTTCTCATAGTATGTCATACTATCGTGATTGCACTATAACACTTAATTATACACTTCTCTATCGTGATCACAAAATAAAAACGCACCCCATCGGGACGCATTGATCTTCTTATAAACACAATAAATAAGCGAAAATTGCAAAAAAAACTGCGCTCCTTCTAACAAAAAGTCTTCTTCTTGTCAAGTATGGATCTCTTATAAATTTCCTCTTAAGGTGAGGAGAGGGAAAGATGCACTGTCTTTGCAAGAAGGGCATGCGGGGGTTGTTTGCTGGGTGAGGCATGTGGGGGAACTGTTCGCTGGTATGGCGCGGGGCGTCCATGGTGTTTGAGAATAAGGAGGGTGGCAAAAAAGGCATGCTCTTCAAAAAGAGGAGATGGACGAGATTTGAAAACAATGCTGCAAACAATAAAGGCTGCGGTGCTTGGGCAAGCTTTAACATTTGTGGTTTTGTAAGGAAAGAGCTCGAGAGGGCGTTGGGGGAGAGGGCATGGAGGGTATGGGAAGAGAGTGGTGAGAAGGGGAAGTGTTTGGCAAATGTTCTTTTAAGCGTGGTGGGCAAGAGCTATGACGATCAGGGGGTGTCCATGGGTTGAGAGGAGCGTTGTGGTGCTATGAAGGGGCAAGCTTTAACATTTGTGGTTTTGTAAGGAAGGGGGGTGAGAGGGCGTTGGGGGAGAGGGCATGGAGGGTATGGGAAGAGAGTGGTGAGAAGGGGAAGTGTTTGGCAAATGTTCTTTTAAGCGTGGTGGGCAAGAGCTATGACGATCAGGGGGTGTCCATGGGGTGAGAGAAGAGTGGCGGTGCTATGAAAGGGCAGCTTTAAGATTTGCGGATTTATAAGGAAAGAGCTCGAGAGGGCGTTGGGGAAGAGGGCGTGGGGAAGAAGGTAGTGAGAGAAAGGGGAAGTGTTTGGCAAATGTTCTCTTAAGGGTGGCAGGCAAGAGCTATGACGATCAGGGGGTGTCCATGGGGTGAGAGAAGCGTTGTGGTGCTATGAAAGGGCAGCTTTAAGATTTATGGTTTTGTAAGGAAGGAGCTCGAGAGGGCGTTGGGGAAGAGGACGCTGAAGGACAGGGGGGTGAGAAAATGTTGCTAAAGCGTCTGGTGGCTTCTTCCTTTGCTTCCCTTTGCTTTGTTCTTGTGTGTAGAATCTTGTTGAGAGAGTACTTTTAAAATTTGGTGGCTGGTCCTGTTAATTGGATAACATGCCCCATTTTGCGAAGCGGTTGTACAGTGCTTTTGCCATATAAATGAACCGATGTGTGTTCTTGTCTGAGAAAATATTCAACTTCATGGAGATTGTTGCCAAGAAGATTGGTCATTTTACAATTGCTATGGCGGTATGTGCTGCCTAGGGGAAGTCCACAAATAGCACGGATATGCTGTTCAAACTGTGATGTCACACACGCTTTTTGTGTCCAGTGTCCAGAGTTATGAACACGAGGCGCCAATTCATTCACTAAGAGACTGCCATCTATGAGAACAAAAAATTCAATGCATAAAACCCCAACATAATTTAAAGCATCCATCACTGTCACACTTATTTCTTGGGCCGCTTTTTGGACGCTAAGCGGAATGCACGAGGGGGCAAATGATGTGTGAAGGATACCGTTTTTGTGCTGATTTTCAGAGCAATCATAAAAAACATGTTCCCCTTTGCTGGTGCGGGCCGAAATAACCGAAATTTCTGTTAAAAAAGGAACAATTTCTTCCAAAATCGATGGATGCCCCTGAAAAGCCTTTAAAGTTTCCTCAAGCGCTTGTTTTTCGGGATGATCGAGCATTATTTGATTCTTCCCATCATAGCCAAAACGGCGCGTCTTCAAAAGACCACGCCCCTTTAATACCGAAAGGCCGGAAAGGAGAGAAGAAAAATCATCGACAGCATACCAAGACGCTGTAGAGATGTTTTGCTCGCGCAAAAATTGCTTCTCAAAAAGACGATCTTGCGTAATCTCTAACGCTTTCGAAGAGGGATAAACACTTTTGCCTTGCTCTACATATTGAACCATTTGAAGCGAAAGATTTTCAAATTCATAAGTCACGAGATCACACAGAGAAATAAAATGATCTAAGGCTGAAGTATCATCATAGGATGCAATAATATGGTCATTCGCTGTTTGGGCAGCCGGACAATCCGCTTCAGGGCAAAAAACAACCGTTCGAAAGCCTAATTCTGCTGCTGCTATCGCTAACATGCGTGCTAATTGCCCTCCGCCTATTAAACCAATAACCCTTTTCGAAGGTGATCGTGGGAAGGCGCGAGATGTGTTGGGTGCGTTGGGTGTGGGGGATGCGTTGGGTGAGAGAGAGGATTGGGTCATTTTAAACCTCAGTGATTGGGGTTTGCGCGACATTGGCTGTTTGTTGCTGGCGCCAATCTTGCAACCGCTTTGCTAGCTTGTCATCGTAAACTGCCATAACTGCTGCCGCTAAAAGTGCTGCGTTAATAGCACCTGCTTTGCCAATCGCTAAGGTGCCAACAGGGATACCAGCTGGCATTTGCACAATGGAAAGCAATGAATCTTGACCAGATAAAGAGTGTGAATGGACTGGTACGCCAAAAACAGGAAGAGGTGTCAGTGATGCTAACATACCAGGAAGATGCGCTGCCCCTCCCGCTCCGGCTATCAAAATTTTAAAACCCGATGCTTTGGCCCCTTTCGCAAACTGATAAAGGCGTTCAGGAGTGCGGTGGGCTGAGACAATCTGCGAAATATGCGAAATATCAAGACAGGTCAAAATATCCGCACTATGACGCATTGTTTGCCAATCCGATTGACTGCCCATTAAAATCGCTACATCATAGGATTTGTTCGTCATTGATTATCCTCTCTCTAAGAGCATGCGCTCTTTGAAGTGTTCTCTGTCATTCTTTTTACTCTTCTTTTAAGAGTTTTACAGGCTCTTTGCAAAGTTAATTGATAAGAGAACAACAGTTTTTTCAACTCTGCTTTAAGCGCGCATACAGATCTCATAAAGAAAGCTTGATAAAATGGTGAGAGATCTTTCCTTCTCTCTAAATAGTGTTTTCCGTAGAAGTCTTTTTAGAAAAATAAATCTTTATAAGAGATAGGGTGCCCCGGTAAAAAACTCAAGGTGAGAAATGGAAGATAAAAAACGGTAGGTAAAAAGCAATCGCGTTGGCTTGCTCCCAAGAACCGAAGGAATTTGCTCGCGCTCGTGAGAGGGCAAATCTCTGCGGTTTGCAATGTTTCAATTGAGACGCAATGTTAAAAAACTGAAGTTAAAGTGAAGATTTTCTTCCCTCCTGTCCTCTCCTTGAGGGATGTTGGTTTCAAGAGCAGCGGTGCTCCATTGGCTTTGGTCAAATAATAATGTGGATAAGAGAAAAGTCTTTACTCTTTTGGCTTGCAGTCTCTTGGCGTGGAAAGCAGTTCTTTCAAAAGAGCCGTTGCCTCTTGCGGGGGCGGCGGGTGAGAAGAGAGAGGATAAAATTCTCGAAAAATCCCTTTCTTCTAAGTTTCTCAAGGGTTTGGCTGCTTAAAGAGTGTGGACTTTCTTTAAGGGACTCGAAAAAGAGTAATGTAAAATATTGCTGCTTAAAAAAGAAATCTTTATGGCAAAAATACGTTAAAAATAAAACAGATTCCTTGTAAAAAACAAATATAAAAAGCAAAAGTTTCAGCACAGAAAGCTTACTTGCTCGTTTAAATGATTCTTTATTGACAATAGTGCTGGGAAAAAATAAAGAGCCCTTCTATTCTTGGGAATTAAAGGGATCAACGTAAGAAAATCGTTTTGTTGAACTTTACTGTTGATACTCTACATACTCCTTTGCTTTCTCTACTCTTGCTGAAGATAAGAAAAGAGGAGGGTGAGTTGTGTATAATAAATTCATGGTCTCTTTTTTGCCCAATTTTATAATATTTTATGCATTAAAAATAAGAAAGGAGATTTTAAAACCATGTTTGTTCCATTTTTAATCGCTTTGGGTGCAGCAGTGACTACTGTGTGTGGCAAAAAAAACGTTAGTTATGTCTTGTGGGCTCTTTTGTTACTTGTCATTCTTCTCACTTTTAATCACCACGCAACTTCTACTTTAAACTTGTCTTTTTGAGAGAATAATCATGGAAAATGTTGAAAGAAAAAATCCTCATTTCATCATCTTTATGAATACATTAGGACTTATTGGTTTATCCATCGTCTTGGTCGTAGCCTTTTATTATCAACTGGTAAAATTCGAGTTACCTTGTCCACTTTGTCTGTTGCAACGCGTCGGGTTGATGCTGGCCGGATGTGGATTCTTGCTCAATATTCATTATAAGATCAAACATACTCATTATGGAATGGTTATTCTTGGGTGTATGGTGACCAGTATCGTAGCTGTCAGACAAGTGCTCTTGCATATTACACCAGATGATCTTGGATATGGTTCAACGTTCTTTGGATTGCATTTCTATACGTGGGCACTCATTATCTCGCTTCTTTGTATTCTTGCCGTTTCTATCTTCATGATTCTAGGCGAATTGGCACATAAAATTAAAACATTCGCTCCTTTACCAATTTTGAGCCAAACAGCAAGCTTCTTATTTATATTCTTAATTGCGGCAAATTTGATTTCGACAATCCTTGAATGTGGTAGTGGTCAATGTGCTGATGATCCCGTAAGGTACGAGTTGCTCTCAAGCTGGTCCTCTAATGCCCCTTAAAGATTTTCAGAGAGATATCTTAAGCCTTACTTAAAGAGATGGTCATGGAAAAAGGTCCGTCTCTTTGTTTATGCTTCCTTTGCAAAAAAACGCGCGAGAGAAACCTTCTTTACAATCTTGATCTTTGTAAAACAAATCAATGCCTTCTTGCTCTGTCTCCTTGAGCCAATCTTAAATCTTGCCCTTTAACGAAAATTTTTTTCTTGTACTTTTTTAATTCTATGCTACTATAGGTTGTAGTTTAATGTTCACTCTAGTGCTTCAGGGGTAGTGTTAACGCTTCAGGGGTGCTTGTTTAAATCAGAAAAAAATTCTGGCAAGAATAATTTTCTGCGAGAGGTCTGTTTGTTATGAACGGACCTCTCTTTTATTTGTTCTTCGCTCATTCCGCAGTATGCCTCACACTGGAGTGGGGGCTGCCGCTCTATGGTGGCTTATTGGTGCGTTTATACCCTCAGAACGGGTTTGTAAAATGAGGGAAAAAATCATCCTGCTTCCTTTGGATTGTTGCAATTTGCCTCTTACAATTTTAGGGGGAAGGCCTTTGTTGCTGAAAGAGATAAGGATTGTAACTGTAATTCTACAGAAAAAACAGGAAGAATTGGATCTCTTGGCTGTTTTGAAAATTGTGGTTTTAGGGGCAAAACAAGACCACACAAAAACAGCTTGTAAAGGGTAAGACGTTAGGGGCAATTTATTTTTGTTTTGTATGCTGTGAGCGTGATTATGGGAAGAGAGTAGGGGAAAAACTCTCTTTTGTGGGCGATTCTGTTCTAAGCTCATCTCAACTCCTGTTGTCGGTGGGGCCCCCTAGGGGCGACGTATGAGAGCTTAAGAAGCTTCTCTCAACGATCGTGTGCGTGTGGGATGTCCGTTCAATGTGTGAGAGTGCTCAAAGAAAGTTGTGGCTGTTTGGTTGGGATGGATCAACTTTTTATTCGTTGGTTGGAGCCAAGACAAAAAAGCCTGAGTAAATTCAAAAATAAAAGTTGACAGATGTGTTGCTCTGAAAAATCAATCATGGGTAAAAATCCTTTGTTGAAAGGATTGTCGTTTAAGAAGAGTGTTAAAGATTTGATGTTTTCTGTAAAAATGTAAAAATGTAAAAATGTAAAAGCGTGAAAACGTGAAAGAGCAAAGAGAGAAGCTTTGTAAAGCATGGGCTTTTGTAAACGCAATAACAGAGGGAAGAAGACAGGAGAGAGTTATAGAGGGGAGAGCTCTGTTAGGGAAACAAAAAGGCGCAAAGAGGAAAAATAAACGGGGCTGTAAACAGATGCGTGAGGAAGCCTTCGAACCTGTTCATCAGAAGAAGGACTGAGTATAGAGAAGAATGAGTTGGAGAGAAGACGAAAAAATCCGCTAAAAGAGTTTGGAGAAAATGCGAGACACTCCTTGTGTGTCCTTGTTCTCAAAAGAAGAGGTTAACAGAGAGGCGAAAGCTTTTGAAACAAAGAACAAACAGAGAGGAATTGCTTTTTAAGTGTTTCTCAACAGGGGTAAGTTTAAAAGAATTAAAAATATTATCTGTCAATTTATCCTATTGGCGTGCCCCTTGTCTTCCTTCCTTCAAGGAAAGAAAGGAATGCGATAAAGAAAATGAATTTTTAGAAAAAATGCTGACTGGAAATCTCTATAAAAGAGCAGTGCGGGAATTGATTTTTTAAGGATTGCAAAACGCTAGAGAGAAATAGATTGTCATTTTATCAAAATGATTGATGACACACCCCTTTAATGAAAAAACCTTTCCTTTTGTGTTGAATTCTTGTTCACAAAACCAACAAAATAAGCTATGAACGCTGAAAAATATTACGTAATCTTAGAAAAAATAGCATATAATTTTAAATATATATACTGTAAAGGAAATGATTATTTATGTCAAAAGAAGAAGTTTTAGAATTTTCTGGTATCGTAACGGAACTCTTGCCCAATGCAATGTTTCGCGTGAAACTGGAAAATGATCATGAAATTATTGCCCATACTGCCGGAAGAATGCGCAAAAATCGTATTCGTGTGTTAGCCGGTGATAAAATTATGGTCGAAATGACCCCCTATGATTTGACAAAAGGGCGTATTACATATCGCTATAAGTAAGCGATCGGTGGTTTGCATTTTCTGTGAAAATGGCGTTCTTAATCATTTCTAAAAGACCTTTGATGTTTTGTCAAAAGTGACAATCAAAAAAGACAACAGATTAAACTGTTCTTAAAGAATGCATGAAACCATTGAAATATATCAATGGCGTCAAAAGGAGTGGGGTATGACGTCAATTTATCCTTGAGGGGCAAAAATGCAAAATTTAACCAAAACCTTCTTGGGAAAAGCACGGGTAAAAAAAAATCTTTCTCAAGAAATACAGTTGGTGCTCGCTTCTGCTTCACCACGCCGCTTGGCGCTCTTGGCACAAATCGGTCTTGATCCTCATTATGTGCATGCAACAAATATTGATGAGACACCAAAATTAAAAGAACATCCCGCAAATCTCGCTAAACGTTTGGCAAGGGAAAAAGCCCTTAAAGCACAACAAACACTCCTTTGGGGGAAAAAAAACAATAAAACAAATTTATCAGCAGAGAAAAAAGCAGAGTTGTTAGCCGAAAAAACCATGATTTTAGCGGCTGATACTGTCGTGGCCGTGGGAAATGTTATTTTGCCTAAACCAGATAGTGAAGACGAGGCTTATGAATGTTTACGCTACCTTTCGGGGCGCTCTCACAAGGTCTATGGCGGGATTTGTGCCCTCAATGAAAGCGGGAAAATAGCCGTCAAATTGGTTGAAACCCGTGTCCGCTTTAAACGGTTAACGGCCCCCATGATGAGGGCTTATCTTGCTTCTGGGGAATGGCAAGGAAAGGCGGGTGGATACGCTATTCAAGGAAAGGGCGGGGCTTTTGTCGTTAATATCCTTGGATCTTATTCTAATGTGGTCGGCTTGCCATTGGCTGAAACAATGGATCTTTTGTTGGCTTATCGTTATCCAGTTCTGGAAAATTGGAGAGGAGAAATTTGCTAAAAACTGCACAAAGGGGAAAAGCCAAAATGGAAAAAACGAGGCAGAGAACTCTAAAAGCCAATAAAAAATCAGCAGAAAAATCAAAAAAATAAAACAGTGAAAAATCAAGCAAAATGCCCGAAAAAACAACAAAAATACAAAAAACATCAAAAAAGATAAATTTAAGGCAAAGATCATCTTCTCTTCGTCCTGCGCACCCTTGTCCAATTTGTGGGCAAATGGCACAACAAAATGCTTATCCTTTCTGTTCAACACGATGTCGAGCTATAGATCTTAATCGATGGCTTTCTGGGGCTTATATCTTGCCTGCGCCAACGCAAATGAGTGATGATGAAGCTTAAAAAGCTGTTTTAAAATGTTGAAAATGTGATTGAGAGTGTGGGAAAAGGGTGCAAACAGACAAGAGAAGAAGACTGTTCTTTAAAAAATAAGGTATTTGCGCTGAGGGGGAAGACAACGATGTGCTCAAAATGTTTGAAATGCTTGTCTTGAGGGATATGGGCTTTTGAGAACCGTGAAGAGTAAGAATTCGAGTCCTAAAGAAAATGGGCACTTTAACTTTATGGTCATGGGGGGGATAAAGATGGTGAGAGAAGTTGGATGTTTGAAAAAACAAAAGACTTTTTAAAATTAAGCTATTCTTTTATTCAGAATAAAAATTAGATCTGAAAAATCATGAGAAAAGTTAAAAAACAGCCGCAAAGAGGGAACAAACTATTCCTTACGCTCATTTTTTTTTAATGAAGGTGAGGAATGTTTCTTCATAAAAAGAAATGGGTTAATTCGTTTTCATAATCTTCCAAGTTTTTCCATCAGACATATACATAATTTTTTGGCCTGTGGTGATTTTTCGTATCTCATGGTGGGTATGAATTGAGGCACTCAAGACTGCTATATTATCTACGAAGATTGATTTCCACATAAAGGAGCTAGGGGATGGAAAAAAGATATTGGGTGCCCAAGCGCCATTTTTTAAACGAATGACAATAAGATCTTCTTTTTTCAATTTATCCGAAATGGTCTGTGCTGAGAGATCTTTCCCGTTGGCAATGGTGATCCCTCGTGCTCCTGGTGAGGCTAATCCCTTAAGATCGCTTATACTATTCATGCACGTGCTGCCCTTACATGCTATTTGGACGACATAAGGATCTTTACAGGGGCCTTTAGCTGAGGCATTCAGAAGTGCTTGGTATGTATAATCAGCTATAGGGCTGAAAAAGGTGGAACTTTGCGGGCTTAATACATAACAGGAAGTAAGATGCCTTTTCCAACGAGAATGGTCTTCAACAAAACTTGAAGATTTATGGAGTTTGCCAAATGATTCTGGAACTTCAATAACACCAACGGTCGTTTCTTTATCGGTTATAAGGTCGATTATTGTTGCTGTAACAAGATTGCCCTTCTTGGAAACATCTAATTGATAGCGACGCCCTATTTGCCACGGAAATGCAATTTCACAGCGTACTCCGGAGCCCTTATGGGTAAAATGTTTACATTGATCATTCTTCCATCCCGTTGCATTCCAGATAGAAAAGTGAACGGTACGGGATCCTCTGTTGAATAAACCAATATAGCCACTCTTGCCGTTTTGAAATTGAAATTGGTTCCCCCAAAAATAGATGGACTGAGGTCCACCATCGTAAGTGATTTGTTGAAAAAAAGAAAATGTATCGAATGATCTATTGTGAGGCCATTCGTGCTCCATCGTAACAACTTTGTCGGCAAAAACAGCGTAACTTGGTTTGCTTATGAGAAAAAAGAAAAGAATGAATAATGTCTTTTTTACACGATAATTCATACTTAATCTCCTTGATTACAAGAAAGATAGTATTTTCATAAATATTAAAAAATATAATCGATGTTTTGTTAAGAAAAAAGAGAAAAATAACTTTATCTTCAATATAAACTGTATAGCCTAAAATACTAATTGTTTACAATAAAAATCCTATTTATACGATTCTTTCTGTTGTTAAAATTTAAATTTTTAAGAGTGGAACGTGAATGGGAAAGTTCGGTGGAGGCAAAGAGAAAGTACCCATTTTCTTGAAAAATGATATCGTGTTTCTCTCCCTTCTTGTTGTTCGTTATGGGGCTTATAAAAACCAGATTCGTTTTAACATTACGGTTCTTCTTCATGTGGTATCATTTGTGATGCGGGGGAGGATTTGTTTGATCCTTTTAAGAGGACTCTTTTATGGAAGGCTGAGGGGAATAAAAGCGCGATGGTGGGGTAAGATTAAGGAAAAAATAAACTGGAAAAAATCAAAAATAAAACAGGAATAAAATTAAGAAATACCCGAAAAAACAACAAAAATACAGAAAAGATTAAAAAAAACAACGTGAACGCAAAGGGTATTTTCTCTTCGTCCTCGCGTATCCTTGTTGTCCAATTCGTGGTCAAATGGCACAACAAAATGCCTCCCTTTTTTGTTCAATACGATGCGGAGCCATCGATCTTAATCGCTGGATTTCCGGTGCTTATATTTTGCCTTCGCTAACGCAAGTCACTGATGAGGAAGACGTGAAAATGAGAGGCGCAAAAATACTAAAATTGTGCTTTTAAAAGCAGAAAGAAGGAGAAGTCCAAATCAGTGGAGAGAAATTCGAAAAAAAATTTCAGAAGAAAATGTGAGAAAGAAGACAAAGGGGCGGCTTGAAGAGGCAAAGACTATTGGAGAAAAGCAAGCCTTAGTGGGGGGGGAGTTGTCAAAAATCAATCCTTTCAAATCGAGAGCGTATGAAGCTTTTGCTTTGACGAGCAAAAATAGGGTCGAAGCTGGAAAAAATTTGACTGTTTGAGGTCGAAAAAAGCTGAATGCCTTAGCAAAGAGTTTTTGCAAGCTAAGGCATTCTGTTCCCTCGCATAAAGAAAAAGAATGAGAGGGGGAAAGTAATTGGAAAAGGGAAAAACAAAAGCATTGAGAAAAATAACGCCTAGAAAATCAAGTTTACGCTTTTTTTCTCGTGCTTTTAAAGTGGCGGATTCAGGATTCTTTATCCTTAAGGAAGAATCCTAGAGAAAAAAATCACTTAGTATGTTTGTATCATTTTCCATTTTTTACCATCAGATCTATACATAACTTGCCGCCCTTGGGCTATCTTTTGTGTGTCGTTATCGATATCAAGGAAAGTGTGAGACGTTGCTTGATTGTCTACAAAAATTAATTTCTTCTTTAATGGACCAGCCGGCGGGAAAAAGATCTTTGGGGCCCACTGATCGTCTTGGAGGCGAATAGCAATAAGCTCCTCTTCCTTTAAGGCATTAAAAAGAGTTTGTGCCGAAAGATCTTTCTTATTGGCAATAATCAGTTTTGGAGCCGTGGGCGATGGGACTCCACCAAGATCATTGATATTATTGATGCAACCATGCTTATTGCAAAATGTTTGAACAACATAAGGGTCATTACAGTTTTCCTGAGGAGAGGCTTTTAACGCTGCTTTGATTGTGTTGTTGCCGATCGGGTTCAGAAAAATGGAACTTTGCGCATCTAACGTAAAACACGACTGGTTCCCTTTTTTTCTATGAGAATGATTTTTGATAAAACTTGAAGATTTATGAAATTTGCCAAATGTAGCGGGAATGGCAATGATACCGATCATGGTGGTTTTTTTCGTGATAAGGTCGGTCATTGTTGCTGTAACAAGATTTCTAGATTTGGAAACATCAAGTTGATAACGATGCCCTATTTTCCATGGTAAGGAAACTGTGCAGCGCACTCTTGGACTCTTTTTGGTAATATGCTTACATTTGCCATCTTTCCATCCTAAGGCATTCTCGATAGAAAAGTGAAGGGTATGGATGTCCTTTTTAAAGAAACCAATATATCCATTTTTGCCATTTTGAAACTGAAATTGGTTGCCCCAAAAATAGATCGAACGGGGATCACCACCGTAAGTGATTTGTTGAAAAAAAGAGAGCTTATCAAAAAGGACATTTTTAGGCCATGTGTGCTCCATCGTAACAATCTCACTGGAAGAAAGCGCAAAACTTGGTGCACTGATCAGAAGAAATAAAAATATTAAGGGCACTTTTTTTCCATTACGCTGCATCTTTAACCTCTTTGTGGCTAATCTAGTTACGTCAATCCATAAACATATCTTCAATATTTTGTTAAGACACAAAATGATAAATACCCTTCTTTTTTACGCGAGAAGAGGAGGGGCTAAAGCGGGGTTTTTTAAGGGGCGTTTGTCGGCTCTGCGTGAGCGTTGAGATTGAAACTCTAAGGCGTGCGCTATTAAGGGGTGCTTTGATGTGGGGTGTTTTATGAAAAATTACTGGGTTTGTTGAAAAATGACAGCAGCTTTCTGTTTTGCCTCTTGCTATGGCACTTGTGAGAACCCATATTCATTTTAACACAACAACGCTTCTTCATGCTGCCGCGTTCGTTGTGTTTTACAGGGGTTGATTCGTCCTTGTGGGGTGGGTTGGCGCGTAAAGTGCGGTGGTGGTCTAAAGTAAGGGAAAAAAATGAATTTGGAAAAATATAGCGAACGGTTACAGGGGTTTGTGCAAACAGCGCAACAGAACGCTCTTTCTTCTGATCATCAACAGTTTCTGCCGGAACATTTCCTTAAAGTGTTGTTAGACGACCCGCAAGGATTGGCTGCTTCCCTCATTCAAAGAGCCGGTGGGGATCTTTCCCTCATTCAAAAGACACTCAAAGAATCGTTGGAGGCTTTGCCAAAAGTTCAAGGGGGAAATGGGCAATTGTATTTGTCGCAACCATTGGCAAAGGTTTTCGCTATGGCGGAAGAGGTTGCGCAAAAAGCCGGCGATCAGTTTGTCACCGTGGAGCGTATGCTGCAAGCGCTTCTCATGGAAAAAGCTGCAAAAACTGCCGATATTTTAACAAAGGGCGGGCTAACGCCTCAAGCCCTTAATCAAGTCATCAATGATTTGCGTAAGGGAAAGACGGCAACAAGCCCCCATGCTGAAAGTCAATATGAGGCTTTGAAAAAATATGCCCGCGATTTGACAAAAGATGCAAGCGAAGGAAAATTGGATCCTGTCATTGGTCGAGAAGAAGAAATTCGCCGTACCATTCAGGTGCTTTCTCGTCGGACCAAGAATAATCCCGTGCTGATCGGTGAGCCTGGTGTGGGAAAAACCGCTATCGTTGAAGGTTTGGCTTTGCGCATTGTCAATGGCGATGTGCCGGAAACTTTGCGCGATAAGCAACTCTATGCGCTCGATATGGGGGCGCTTATCGCTGGGGCAAAATATCGCGGCGAATTTGAAGAACGCCTCAAAGCCGTGCTGGCTGAGGTGCAAGCCGAAAATGGACAGATCATTCTGTTTATTGATGAACTGCATAATCTCGTTGGAGCTGGAAAATCTGATGGTCCTATGGATGCTTCTAACTTGCTTAAACCCGCTCTTGCGCGTGGTGAACTCCATTGTGTGGGCGCAACAACACTTGATGAATATCGCAAATATGTTGAAAAAGATGCCGCTCTTGCCCGCCGCTTCCAGCCCGTCTTTGTGCCTGAGCCAAATCTTGAAGATACGATCTCTATTTTGCGCGGTATTAAAGAAAAATACGAACAACATCACAAAGTGCGCTTGGCCGATAGTGCTTTGGTTGCTGCGGCAAGGTTATCTAACCGTTATATTACCGATCGCTTCTTGCCTGATAAAGCTATCGATCTTATTGATGAAGCCGCCGCACGCTTGCGCATGCAGGTCGATTCAAAACCTGAAGAACTCGATGCTCTTGATCGGCGTATTTTACAGTTGAAAATTGAACGTGAAGCTTTGAAAACAGATGTCGAGCCAACGGCAAAAACACGTTTGCAAGCCGTGCAGGACGAACTCAAAATCTTGGAACAGCAGTCTGCTGAAATGACAACCGCTTGGCAAGCTGAAAAACAAAAATTAGGGCATGCCGCCGATTTGAAAAAACAATTGGAAGAAGCACGCAATGCTTTGGCTATTGCTCAGCGTGATGGACAATTTCAACGCGCTGGAGAATTAGCTTATAGCGTTATTCCTCAGCTCGAAAAACAATTGAGTATGGCCGAAAATGATGATCAACAAAATCATCTGGTCGAAGAAACCGTCACTGCTGAACATATCGCGCGGATTGTTTCACGCTGGACAGGAATTCCCGTTGATCGGATGCTCGAAGCTGAACGGGAAGCATTGTTGCGCATGGAAGACGAAATTAGTACCCGCGTGGTGGGACAGGGGGAAGCTGTGCAAGCTATCGCCCGTGCTGTCCGGCGCGCACGCGCAGGGTTGCAAGATCCCAATCGCCCTCTTGGTTCCTTTATGTTCCTTGGACCTACCGGTGTGGGGAAAACCGAATTAACCAAAGCACTTGCTGCTTTTCTTTTCCAAGATGCTAATGCAATGTTGCGCATTGATATGTCTGAATATATGGAAAAGCATGCTGGAGCACGCTTGATTGGCGCACCGCCCGGATATGTCGGATATGAAGAAGGAGGCGTGCTTACCGAAGCCGTACGCAGAAGACCTTATCAGGTCATTCTCTTTGATGAGATTGAAAAAGCGCATCCCGATATTTTTAATCTCTTGCTCCAAGTCTTGGATGAGGGGCGCTTGACCGATAGCCAAGGACGAACAGTGGATTTTCGCAATACCTTGTTGATTATGACCTCAAATCTTGGTGCTGAGTTTTTAACCGCTTTGCCTGAAGGACAATCAACCGATCAGGCGAAAAATGATGTCATGAATGTGGTAAAAGCTGCTTTCCGTCCTGAATTTCTTAACCGTATTGATGAGATTATTCTCTTTCAGAGATTGCAACGCCACGATATGGAAGCAATCGTTGATATTCAGATGCAACATTTGCAAAAGTTACTTGATGAGCGCAAAATAACCTTGCAGATCGATCCAGAAGTGCGAAAATTCCTCGCCAATAAAGGCTATGATCCCCTCTATGGTGCGCGTCCTCTCAAACGCATTATCCAAAAAGAAATACAAGATCCGCTTGCAGAAAATATCTTATTTGGAAAAATTCACGATGAATCAACCGTGAAAATTGTCAAGCAAGGGGACCAGTTGACTTTTTTGCCTGAGGGTTGAAAATATTCTCATAAGAGAATGTTCCTGTTAGGGTGTTCCTGTTAGGGTGTTCCTGTTAGGGTGTTCCTGT